>JANOQP010000642.1:0-4601 GCA_031414895.1 Saprospirales bacterium | reverse complement strand
CAAAATGGCCGCGCCGTTCGCGTCCAAACAGACGGGCGAAATGCTGCCCGAAACCGTCCCGACCGCCGCCGAACAACCACATTCGTCGCCGACCACGAGGCTGTCGATCGCCGCCGAGCAACCGTTCGCATCCGAGACCGTGACCGAGAAATAGCCCGGCGCGAGGTTCGTCCGGTCTTGCTGGTTGGTCGCGCCGGGGAGGTCTGCCCAGTCGAAATTGTACGCGCCCGTCGTCGCGATCGAGCCGCCGGAAACCGTCAGATCAATCGAGCCTGCGGCTGCGCAAGTCTGGTTTTCGACCGCCAAACCGACCTTGATGAGCGTCGGCTCGACCACCGTGAAGCAAGATTGCCCCGCGATGCAGCCATTGCCGTCCTTCACGACGATGCAATAACCGCCCTGCCCCATCTGGCCGTTTATCTGTTTTTGGCCGTTCGAGCGGATGATCTGCACATCGGCGGGCGCGACAAAATCAGCGGAATAATTAACGTTGAAAATGATTTCCCCATTCTTTGAACCAAAGCAAGTGGTCGAAACCGAGTCCGGCGCGGTCACTTGCGCGGTGCCGAGATTGGTCGCCAGCGTGAAGGTTTTGCCCGTGTTGCAACCGTTTTCGGTGTCGATGATATTGGCCGTATAAGTGCCCGCCGCGAGGTTTGCGACGACCGAATCCACCGTTCCGTTGAGGAAATAATGGTAGTTGCCGCTTCCGCCGAGGCCGTTTATCTCGATGGAACCGTTGGCGGTGCCGCATTCCGGCAGGGCCAAAACGTCGATGTCGATGTCGAGCGGGTTTTGTTTTTCGATCAAAACAGAGATCACGTCCGGGCAATCCGGCGCGGCAGGATTGGTCACGACGACCTCATAATTTCCGGCCTGCAAATCGTTGCGCTCGGTCAAGATTTTGTTGTCGAACGTCCATTTGTACGTCCAGTTTGATGGGTAAAGTTTGGCCGTGCCGTTGAAGTTCGTGCAGACCGCTTTCGTCGTCACGACCGAATCAACCGACGGGCCGTCAATATTGCCCACGATGACCGGAATGGACACTTGGCAGTCCGGCAAGAGCGGGAAGATCACCCGCACGATGTATTGCCCGGCGGGCAAGTTCGCGCGCTTGTTGCCCGCGGCATTGGCAGTCCCGGTCGCTGGGGTCCAGATATAATTGTAAAAACCGGGGTCAAAAGCGGTCAAAATCTCGGCCGAACCGTTCGCGTTTCCGCAGGTCGCCTCGACGATATTGATGCCCGAAACCGCCGGCGGGTCGCACTTGCATTTTTTCTCGATGACCACCGAAAGGGTCGACGTGCAGCCGCCCGCATCGCTCACAGTGACCAAATAAGTGCCGTCGGACAACGAATCGCGCTCGTTTCCAACAAAACCATCGGGCCAATTGAAGGTCAAACTCGACGGCGAAAGGATTGCGCGACCGTTGTGCAGCTCGCAATTGTCGTGGAACGAGGCCGCAACCGTCGCCACCGCGCCCGTCGAAATGACAAATTGGCTGCCCGGCATTTCGAGTTCGCCGCATTTCGCGCCGCCGCCCGCCGCAAATTGCAGTGCGAGGTTTGGCGCGGTCGTCACGCCGAGCTGGATGCCCGTCACCGGGTTGAAACTCGCTGGGTCGTAGACCAAAAGATGGAGGCCATAATTGCCAGCCGCCGTCGCCGGGAAGCTCGGTTGGCTCGCCGAAACCGCCACGATGAGGCCGGATTTTTCGAGGATCCAAAGTTTCAGGAAGCCCGCCGGCACGATTTCATTGCCGTCCGGCGTGGCCGTCAAAGTGGCCGAACCGTTCGACAAACAAATCGCATCATCAACTGGCGAACTCGAACCTGCATCCGCGAGACAAGCCGGGTTGATGCAGCCGTTTTCGACAAAAATATTGGCAATCACTTGCTGGCAACCTCCGGGGCCGCTGATGGTCACGGAGTAGCTGCCCGCGCCCAAATCGGCGCGGTTTTGCGGGTCGTTCGCGCCAGCGAGGTCGGCCCAATTGAACAAATAATTGCCCGCAACTGGCACCGTGAGGTCAATCGAACCCGCCGTCGAACAAGTCGTGCCTGTCGGCAAAGCCGTGATCGCGTAGCCGTCAATGACCGTCAAAACCACCGTGTCCGATGCCGTGCAACCGCCCGCGCTCGTTCCCGTCAGGATATAATCGCCTGATTGCGAGGCAGTTACGTTCGGCAAATTGATGCTCGTCGTGAACGCCGTGAAACCGGCCGGGCCGCTCCACGCGAACGAATTGGCCACGCCGCCGCCCGTGAGGAAGGTCGTCTGGCCCGCGCAAACCGTTTTGTCGAGGCCAGCCGAAACTTGCGCCGATTGTTTGAGCTGCACATTGATTTGCGTCGCCGCCGTGCAGCCCGCCGCGTTCGTCACGGTGACGAAATACGTCCCCGTTTTGGTCGTGCCCATATTCGCGACCGCCGGGTTTTGCGCTGTCGAAACGAAGCTGTTTGGGCCAACCCAGCTATAGATTGCGCCGCCCGTAGCGGTCAAATTGAGCGTCGAACCGGGGCAAACGGGGCCGTTCGAGGCGATGGTCGCCGTCGGCAACGCGCTCACCGTGACCGCCGCGGTCGCCGTGCCCTCACAGCCGTCCGCCGAGGTGACCGTGACGTAATAAATGCCCGCGTTGAGGGCTTTCGCGGCATTGATGACCACGACTTTTTTGTTGGAATTAAAGCCGTTCGGGCCGAGCCAATGGTAGTTGCCGCTAGCGGGAGATGCCGTCAATTTGATCTGGCCGCCGAGGCAAACGGGGCTGTTCGAGACGACCGAGACCGCCAAAACGTCCGAAATTTCGACATAAACGTTCGCTTCGACCGTGCAATTCGACCCGGTTTGGATGATGCAAGTGTAATCGCCCGCCATGTCGGCCGTCGCGTCGAGCAAGATCGGGTTTTGCTGCGTCGAGCTGAAACCGTTCGGGCCCAGCCACAAATAGGTCGAGTTCGGGTCGCCTTCGGCAAATATTTCGAGGGTCCCGCCCGTGCAAAGTGGGCCGTTATAACTGACCGTACCGGGGCAATCACCTTCCAAAACGGTGATGATTTGCGTTTTGGTGGTCGTGTTCCCGCAATTGTCCGTCGCCGTCCAAGTCCGCGTGAGCGTGTACGAATTGCCCGTATTTCCGCCCTGAACCTCTCCAACAAAGGCAATTTGGACAAAATTATCGCAATTATCGGTCGCCGTCGGGTTCGCAATCGTCGGCACGGTCTGCCCGGCCACTATGTCCACCGTCACGTCCGCCGGGAAATTGACGAACTCCGGCGCGACCAGATCCTGCACCGTGATCGTCTGACTGACCGACGAAGAATTGAGGCAACCGTCAATCGCCGTCCAAACGCGCACGATTTTATACCTGTCCGGGCAGTTGCCCGAAATCGCGATATCCGAGTGCGCCACGGCTGGCGTGCTGCAATTGTCCGTCACCGCCGGAGAAATCGGCGCGGGCAAATTGTCGCAGCTAACTGTCTGATTTTGAGGCACTTGCGTGAATATCGGGGCGACCGCGTCACCCACCGAAATCACTTGCGAGGCCGAAGCGGAATTGCCACAAGCATCCGTCGCAACCCAAGTCCGGGTAACCACATATGCGTTCGGGCAGCCGCCAATGACCTTGTTTTCGGTGAAAATTGGGGTCAAATTTTGGCTGCAATTGTCCGTCGCAACCACAATTGGCGCGGGTGGCAAAGTGCCAGTCCCGTTGCAATCCGACACGATGTCCGCCGGAACGCCAACCAAAATCGGGCTTTCCGTATCCGTCACCGTGACCGTTTGCGATGCCGTCGCGGAATTCCCGCAAGCGTCTGTCGCCGTCCAGGTGCGCGTCAAAATCTTCCCGCAAGCTGATAGAATTTCGACTTCATTCAAAGTAATGATCGGGTTGCTGTCGCAATTGTCTGTCGCCAAAATCGTCGGCGAAACAAGTGCGATTCCGCAGCTAACTGTCTCATTTTGAGGCACTTGTGCAAAAATCGGGGCAACCGCATCGCCCACCGAAATGGTTTGCGAGGCCGAGACCGTGTTGCCGCAAGCGTCGATTGCCGCCCAAGTCCGCGTGACCACAAAGCTGTTTGCGCAGCCGCCCGCGACCGTGTTTTCGGTGAAATTGACCGTCAGATTTTGGCTGCAATTGTCCGTCGCCGAGACGATTGACGCGGGCGGGATAATTCCAGTTCCGTTGCAATCAGCCGTTTGGTTTGTTGGAACGCCGACCAAAATTGGTTGCTCATTATCGCTCGAAGAAATGACCTGTTGCGCCGTCGCGGAATTTCCACAAGCGTCCGTCGCCGTCCAAATGCGCGTCAAAATCTTCGTGCAGCCCGTCGCAGTTTCTGTTTCGTTGACTGAAATAACTGGCGCGACATCGCAATTATCGCTCACCGTCGGGTTGATAACAGGCACAGTTTGTCCGCAATCAATCGTCAAATCTGGTTGAATGTTCGCAAAAGTGGGCGGCAAAGCGTCGCCGACGCTGATTTGCTGCGAGGCCGAGACCGAGTTGCCGCAATTGTCCGTCGCCGTCCAAATCCGGGTCAATAAATAGGCCCCGGCGCAGGTCCCAGTCGTCGTGTTTTCCACAAAATCAAGCT
>JANOQP010000641.1:0-2144 GCA_031414895.1 Saprospirales bacterium | reverse complement strand
GATCGTGCCCGCCGAGGTCGCGCTCCCCGACTGCGGTGGTTCCGTGCCGTTGTCGTCAGTGGCCGAAGTCCGTTTCGGGCAGGGGTTCGAGGCGGATTTGGCCGTTTTGGAACAACCTTTCCAGCCCATAAATGAGCTGTTTGATGGCCCGTTGGTGATGCACGGTGGCAAGGTGTCCCATTTCGATTTCAGCTATCATTAGAAATATTTTGTGCAAAAATAACCGAACTTCAGGTTCAATTCACCGATTTTTCAGGGTTTCAATCAACTTTTTAGCACAAAAAAAGCAAAACTCCCAGTCCCCAGGAATTTTGCCTTTTTCATGCCCTCACGTTTCCCGACGATGACGTTCTCTTTCAGTCCGAGCAAGTGGTCGCTTTTCGCTTGGGTGGCGGCTTGGCTCGACACCTTCGCCGTGCCCGAGGCCTCGGGAGCGGCTGAAATCCAGCTTCCCGGCCCGAGCGGTTTTTACCGCAGGTCAAAGACCTGACAACGAGCCGTATCGGGTCAAAAGACCCTCACGAGCGACCTGCCAGCGGAACACCCAGAACCAGCGGGATAATGACCTGCCCAAAAAGCGCGGGCAGAATATCAAGCCGCCCGATGATGGCAAAATTGATGATGGGCGACGTGTCGCTGACGATAATCACAGGGCGAGCGATTTGATGGTTTGCAAGTCTTCACGGTATTCGTCGATGCCGTAATGGATTGGAATGTCGCGGCTTGCCAACAACATCTGGAACTTGAATTGCGGCATTTCAGCAAGGCTGGCAGCTTGCCCGAGCGTCAGTTTTTCTTTTTGAAAAAGCAAAACGGCGATTTCGAGCAAGATTTCTGGCTCGGTCAATCGGGTGGCGCGGACGTATTCGGCTGGTATGGTGAGCATGTTGAAATTTTTTTGGACACAAAGGTCAAAGCAAAATTAACCGCCGGGGCGAAATATGCCAGAGGACAGCCAAAAAAAAAGCAAAACCCCCAGTCACCCAGAGCATTTGCCTTATTATTTTCCCAAAAAAGAAGGTTCAGAAATCAATCCTCATCCTCCAAAGAAGCCTCCTGCCGCCGCCTTGTCTCCGCCTCGCCGACAAGCTGGATCCGGTCATATTGCCGCATCCTCCCGAGGCCTCGGGACAGGTATCCGTTTCCCGACGATGACGTTCTCTTCTTTTCACGGTTTCGGTCATTTTGGGTTGAGCAACGAAGTGGCAGACATCAGCAAAAAGGGCATCGCCAAGCCATAGTCCAATTGGTCATAAAACATGCCCAGCCGGTTCAAATTCCGGTAATAGTCATTGGCATGGGTGTAATAGTTCAGCTCGGTCTGCATGAACCAAGCCTTTTTGCTCAACTTTTCGGCGACGAACCATTTTTCCAACAATCTCGCTGCGCGTCCGTTCCCGTCCTCGAACGGGTGGATGTTCACAAAAACAATATGGATTAAAGAGGCAAAATAGAACACCTCTTCGACTGAAAGTTCCTCCTTTTTCAATTGTTCGATGTCCTTCCAAAGAAGGTCGAACAGCGGTTTCACTTCATGGAAAAGTGCAGCCTCAAACTGCACCCGCGCCGTTTTATGCTCCATGACGAGCATATTGACCGTCCGGAGTGCGCCTTGTCTGTTTTTGGGCAAAAGATGTGCGGCCAGAATTGCATGCGCTTTCAGGAAATTCGCCTTTGAAAGTTCGTTGCCCTGTGCAAATTGGTATGCTTTGTACAAGTCGTTCGGCTTCTGCACAAGGTCTGGCTGATATTGTATGTTCAGCATTTTGTGCTTGACATAGCTGTCCACCTCCATTTGCTCCCCTTCTATTCGGGACGAAGCAATCGCGGAAACCGAGGTATAAAAACTGAACGTTTCGGTCGAGATTGCGGCATCCTTCAAGTCCTCGAAAGCTGCGCCCAGCCCTTCTCCAACCTCGGCGAGGAATTGTGGAAGCAATTTGGCAGGCACTATTTTCAGTTTAAAATCACGCATTTGTTCGGTGAAGCTGACTTCGATTTAAACGGCAAAGCTGGCGAATTTCAGCTATAAAAAAAGCAAAACCCCCAGCCTCCCAGAAGTTTTGTCTTTTTCATTCCCTCGTCTTTCCCGACGATGACGTTCTCTTTCAGGCCGAGCAAGTGGTCGCTTTTCGCTTGGATGG
>JANOQP010000640.1:0-2004 GCA_031414895.1 Saprospirales bacterium | reverse complement strand
CATCGTGACCGACGAGCCGTCCTCCATTTGCCAAAAATGGGTATTGTTGTTCTCGAGGTCGCCGGGGGCAAAACGCCGCGCGGTTTCGAGCGCAACATCGTTGTCGAGGCACACAAAATTGACCGCCCACAGCCCCAGAGTGTCCGGCCAGCCGAACTCGTAGGTTGCGCTCACCATCGGGTTGCCGTCGAGCAGTTCGGTCTTTGCGGCGGTCTTTTTTTGGCCCGCGCCCGCGTTTTTTTCGGTGAAAATACTGGGCCGCGACTCGGCCAGTTCGTTGGCCGTCATGCCCCATGTTGCGCCGGGGACGAACTCGTCCAAAAAGGTTTGCTGCGCAAAAATGGATTGGCAAAAAAGGAGGGCGAGGAGCGCGAAAAGGGCGGTTTTGCTTTTCATAAAATAGGTTATTTTTTCAGTTCAAAAATCAATTCCCTCGGCTCGCCGACCGACACGTTGACCATTTTTCCGGTAGAGTTTTTGACCGCCCAGGTCTTGCCGTCCGGTTCGTTCGGCGAGCCAAAAAAGAGCCTCGCCACCTGTTCCGCCGTCTCCTCCCAAAAATAAATGGTGGCCCCGACGAGCCGTTGCTTGCCCGATTTTTCGACGTGAAAGGACAAAAAACTCACATTTCCGTCCGTCCCTTCCTCCGAATACCAAACCTCGCCGGGCCCGGAATTGGTCGAATCTTCTTTGACTGCGGCCGGACGGGCGGCCACGAGCGCGGTTTCGGACATTTCGAGGCCCACTTTTTTGGCAAAATTGGTCAGGCCGGGTGTCGTTTGTGCCGACAAATTTGCGGCGAGCAAAAACAGGAAAATGGGTGCGAAAACAGCTTTTTTCATTTCTTTGGATAAAATTTTGGCCAAAAATCGCCTATTTGCCCACTCAAACCGTCGCCAATGCCCAACTTTATGAACTTGATAACGCGCCCCGAAAACCGCCCGCAGCTTTTTTTGGGCTTTTTTTTGGCGGCCATCGGCCTCGTCCGGCTCTCGCTCCTCGGCTCGGGCGCGTGTTCGCAGGGCGATGAATTTCGATATTGGTACACCGCGCAAATGCTCCTCGCGGCGGCGCACGGCGACCTCGCGGGCGCACTCGCGCCGATGTTCGACACGGCGGGCAGGCCGGGCCTCGCGCTCGTGCAATTGCCGCCCGTCATCGTGCAGAGCATCGTTTTCAAAATGACCGGGCTGGATCCGCGCTGCCCCGATTCTTTGCTGGTCCCGCAGGTTTGGAACGTACTGGTTTCGCTGGTCGGGGCATGGCTTTTTTTCAGGGTTGGCCGTCGGGTTTTCGGATTTTCGGCAGCAAAAAGCGCCTGGCTCACGGTCGCTTTTTCGCTCCTGACGGCAAGCACGATTTATGTGCGCCACCTGTTGCCGTATGACTTTGCGCTCTACCTTTTTTTGTGGATTTTCTTGATGGTTTTTGACAA
This sequence comes from Saprospirales bacterium, assembly GCA_031414895.1. Classification (GTDB taxonomy): domain Bacteria; phylum Bacteroidota; class Bacteroidia; order Chitinophagales; family Saprospiraceae; genus JANOQP01. Next base: position 569 of record JANOQP010000640.1, on the reverse strand, counting down.
CAAAAAACCAGTTTGGATTGGGCTTTTTACCGCATTCGCCTATTCGATTTATCCGGGCTATTTTTCGCTCGTATTGGTTGTTTTCTTGTTGTTTTTGTTTAATAAAGCAGAAAAACCATTTTCGCTCAATAAGTTGATAAAACCTGTTTTGGGTTTCTCCATCGGCTTTATTTCTCTTCTGATTTTTTATGAAATTCTATCACTGATCAGCGGTAAATCTTTTATAGGAAACTCCCTTTTTGGCGGGCAGGAATTTTTGCACTATTTGCAGTTGAAATACGACGGCGGCTTCACTTTTTTGGGCGATTATCTATTGCTCGTCGAGGCAATCCCCGGCCTCCTTTTGGCTCTCGGCTCAATCATTTATTTCATAAAAATAGTTGAAAAAACCGCCCGCCGCGAGCCGCTCAACCCTCTCGATTTACTGGCCATCGGGTTGCTTTTGTGCTTCCTTTTTCAATCCCTGATAGGGCAAATGACGGGCATGAAAGTTTTTTACGGACGGCTGATGCGGCCCATTTCGATGGCGATGGTCTGGCTGGCGGGGGCCGTTTTTTTTATTTTTTTTG
>JANOQP010000639.1:0-2104 GCA_031414895.1 Saprospirales bacterium | reverse complement strand
CAAATCGCTTGTCCTTTTGACCGTTTGCCTCTTTTTTGGGGAAATTTCCGGCCAAACCATAGACCCGACCGCTGCCCCAACGGCAAAACCATTGACCCTCGACACCCGCATCCAGCGGCACCAAATCTCGCCGGCGGGTTTTTTGCAGCCCTTTTATTTTGAAAAACTGCTGCCCGGGGAAACCTATTCCATCATTTTGAGCGACGAAATTGGCCTAAAAGGGTGCGTCCCGACGGTCATCAGCCCGGATGGCGATGCCAAGCTCGCGCCGACCACCGACGGGAAGATCGTCTATTTTACACCAAAGGCGGCCAAAGTGCGGATCAACTTCGCCTATTGCCCAGACCTCACGCTGCCCAATGTCCATTGGATGACCATCGAGCTTTTGACCGGGAAAAAATCCAATATCAAAGAAATGTTGGCCGTGCTGGAAGTCGAGGGCGGCTATTCGGCGGAAGACCTGGTGCGCGATGTGATCATCGGCGGCGATTGTTTTGACATTACGAACGTCACTTTTCAGGGGTCCGGGTCACAGCTCGGCAAGTTCTCGCAGGGCTTCACCAGCTTGGGCCTTGCCGAGGGCGCGATCCTTTGCACGGGCCCGGCGGACGAGGCGATCGGCCCGAACGTCTCCAACGGCACCAGCGGCGGCGGCGGCACGAACGGCGATGCGGACCTGGCCTCGATGGCGGGCGGCGGCGCGGTTTTCGACCTTTGCAACATCGAGTTTGATTTCCGCCCGACCGAGACGCCGCTCACGTTCAACTATGTTTTCGCCTCGGAGGAATATTGCGAGTACGTCAATTCGCAGTTCAACGACCGCTTCGGGTTTTTCATCAGCGGGCCGGGCATCAGCGGGCCTTTCAGCGGCGGTTCGGCCAACCTCGCCGTGCTGCCCGCGAGCAGCACCTATGTCGGCATCAACACGGTGAACCACCAGATGAACACCGGTTTTTTCAAAAACAACCTGCCTGCGGGCATGAACAATTGCCAGCCGCTGCCCGATGCAGGGAACTCGGCCAACGAGCTCGAATTTGATGGGCTGACCTCCGTTTTGACCGCCGTCGCGAACGTGATCCCCTGTTCCACCTATCGGATAAAATTGAAGATCGGCGACATCGGCGACGGGGCCTTTGACTCCGCCGTGTTCCTAAAATCCGGCTCTTTTGACGCGGGCGGCAATGCCTCGTTGAGCCTCGAGGTCAATGGAAACCCCGACGACGACACCGCGACCGAGGGCTGCGAGAACGCGAAGTTCATCTTCACCCGCGTCGGGACGAACCCCAATTTGCCCATCGTGGTCAATTATACAATCAGCGGGACGGCCACCTCGGGCGCGGATTATGCCCCGATCCCCGGCTCGATCGTCATCCCCGGCGGGCAGACGATGGCGATGATCAACGTGACGGTCCTGTCCGACCTCCTGACCGAGGGCATCGAAAATTTGCGGATCAAACTGCTCCACCCCTGCTCGTGCGCCGAGCCGTACCTCGACCTTTTTATTGAGGATTATGTGCCACTGATGATCACCTCCGATACGGTCCAGCAATGCGGCCCCGGTGTCGTGAACATCGAGCCGACGGTCACGGGCGGGGTTGAACCATACCTTTATGCATGGAACACGGGACAGAACACGCCCAATATTTCCCCTTTCGTCAATAATTCGCAGAACTATACCGTCACCGTGACCGACGCTTGTGGCAAGACGAAGACCCATAAAACCTATGTCAATGTCTATCCGCCGCCAAAAGCGACCGGCGGCGGGCAGGGCTTCCTCTGCAACGGCAGCGGCACGGCCTCGCTGACCATCAATTTCACCGGCGGCGGCCCATGGACGCTCATTTATTCGCACAACGGCTCCATCCAGGACCCCATCGAGAGCATCACCGTCACCCCTTATATTTTGGTCGTGGACCAACCGGGCGTTTATGCGCTCGTCGATTGCACCAACGACGAGGGCTGCGACGGCAGCGCGGTCGGCGTTTTCACCGTGCTGCAAGTCGATATGGCGATCACCGGCATCGTCACGAACGTCCAATGCGGCAGCACCCCGAACGGTTCGATAAACACGACCGCGACGGGCGGCACGCTCCCCTATACCTAT
>JANOQP010000638.1:0-6435 GCA_031414895.1 Saprospirales bacterium | reverse complement strand
GGAGTTTTGCCGAGATGGCTTTCACGATGGACACGTTCCTAAGGAAGAACGGGAACAATGACTGGCAAGTCGCCACGCTGGACTGGAGCGAGTATTCGGCAGGGTTCTTCAGTGAGTCATCCGACAGTTGGGTTTTCAATGCCGCCACCTCGGCGCAGTTCGGTCTTGGCATTGGCGAAAGCCTGGTCCATTGGCTGGACTGGAAAGGCTTCCATTACTCCAAGATGCACCTGCTATCGCACAGTTCCGGCTCGTGGCTCGTGAGCCGCATCATGGAGCTTGAAAAGGACGAGATTTTCCGAAAATATTCGGAGCGCGTCGGCGACATGGTCAATTGCGAGGTCAATCAGGTGATGAAAAAAGACCTCCTTTTGATCGACGACGAAAGCGGCGCGGAGGTCATTTTGCCCCGCACCGAGATGATCCGCGGCGATTTTTACCGGAAGGGCGACCTCGTGAAGGGCATCATCAAAAAAGTGGAGATGCGCAACAACACCCCGCAGGTCATCATGAGCCGGACAGAGCCGAGCTTCCTCGAAAAATTGATGGAAATCGAGGTCCCAGAAATCGAGGACGGCGTGATCGCGATCAAAAACATCGTCCGGCAACCGGGCGAACGGGCGAAAGTCTCTGTCGAGAGCTTCGACGAGCGGATCGACCCGGTCGGCGCGTGCGTCGGCATGAAAGGTTCGCGCATCCACGGCATTGTCCGCGAGCTGCGCAACGAAAACATCGACATCATCAATTTCACGAACAACACGTCGCTCTACATCCAGCGGTCGCTGACCCCGGCGAAAATCACGAGCATCGACCTCGATATCGAGAACAAACGGGCGCGCGTTTTCCTCGACCCAGACCAAGTTTCGCTCGCCATCGGCAAGGGCGGCACGAACATCAAGCTCGCCAGCCGTTTGACCGGCTACGAAATCGATGTTTTCCGCAACAACACCGACTACGAAATCGACGACGTGGATTTGGTGGAATTCGCCGATGCCATCGAGCCATGGGTGCTCGAAGAGCTCAAAAAAATCGGTTGCGACACGGCGCGTTCGGTGCTCGATTTGTCGGCAGACGAAATTGTCCGCCGGACGGAACTCGAAGAAGAGACGGTGGCCGAGGTGCGGGCAATCCTCGCTGCGGAATTTGACGAGCCGACCGCCTAGTTTTTGTAAAAAAATCGAACCATTTTGGGGCGAAAACTTGTTCGTGGGAACAATAGTAAAACAAGCGGTTTGGTATAAATTTCTACCTTCGCCGCGCATTTTTTTTGGAAGTAAAAACACTGAATGAGTAATCAGAAACTGATCAAGGTCGCTAAAGAATTCAACGTCGGCTTGACGAGCATCGTCGAGACGCTGCACGGCAAGGGCTTTCAGGTCGAAGCAAAGCCAATGGCCGACGTGAGCGATGAAATGTACGCCGTCCTAAAAACGGTGTACAAACTGGACCTTGAAACAAAACAACAGGCAGACCAACTTTCGCGACCGACCATCGCCCGCCCGACGGTGAGCATCCCGTCGTTGGCTCCGATGCCGCAGATGCCGCCGCGCAGTGCACCCGTACCGGTGCCGCCGCCTGTTGTTGCTGTTGCCCCGACCCCACCGCCCGTTGTTGCCCCCGCCCCGCCGCCACCCGCGCCCGTTGTGGAGGAGAAAAAAATGTCCGATGCGCCCGTTTGGGATGCCCCGGTCTCGCAACAAAAAGAGGATGTCATCACGGCTGCCGATTCCAACCGGGGAAAGATCGGGTTGAATATTGTCGGAAAAATCGACCTCAACCCGCTGAAACCTTCGAAGGTTGAAGCGCCAACTCCGCCTGAAAATCGCGAGGCGGAGGCACCGAAAAAAAGGCCAACAATGATTGTCGAGCGGCACAAGCCCGCGCCAGTCGTTGAAGGAACTCCTGAAAATATCGAGGAAATTGACCCCGAAAGCGAGGTTATCCGTGCGAAAGCGGATGATTTGCGCGGTCTCCGCATTTTGGGAAAAGTGGATTTGAACAAGTTCAAAGCCCCCGCGCCCGCGCCCCGCGAACGTGGAGGCGTCCAAACAGGCCGCCGCGACGGCAGGGGGGGACAAGTTGGAACAGGCGACCGCCGCGACCCAAACCGCCCACGCCCAACCGGTCCCGGCGGCGAAAATCGACCAGCAGGCGGAGGCCCTCGAACACCCGGCTCCGGCAACCCGAACGACCCGAACCGCGAACGCCGTCCGCGCAAAACCGTTACTGGCCAACCGGTCGGCGCGGGCGCAATCAAAACCTCGCTCGATTCTGCAAAAGAGGCGACGGGCCGCAAGGTCAACCGCCGCGACGATGGGCCGAAGGAAATCTCAAAAAAACAGATCGACGACCAGATCCGCCAAACAATGGCGCGGTTGGGCGTTGGCAAGAGCAAGACCCGCCAAAAAGTCCGCCGCGACAAGCGCGATTTGATGCGCGAAAAGGCCGAAATGGCAGAAATGGAGCGCCAGGGCGACTCGAAATTGCAGGTCACCGAGTTCATTTCCGCCAGCGAATTGGCCGGTTTGCTCGACGTGACCCCGGCTCAGGTCGTGGCCGCTTGTTTTTCGCTCGGCGTGATCGTCTCGATCAACCAGCGGCTCGATGCGGAAATTATTGAGCTCATCGCCAATGAATTTGGCCACGAGGTCGAGTTTATTTCCGCCGAAGCGCAAGTTGAAGTGGCCGAGGACGAGGTGGACAACCCCGAGGATTTGCGCTCGCGCCAGCCCGTCGTTGTTGTCATGGGCCACGTTGACCACGGTAAAACGTCGTTGCTTGACCATATTCGCAAAGCAAATGTGGCCAGCGGCGAGGCCGGGGGCATCACGCAGCATATCGGGGCTTATGAGGTCACGATGGCCGATAACCGCAAGATCACCTTCCTCGATACGCCGGGCCACGAGGCATTTACCGCTATGCGCGCACGGGGCGCGAAGGTCACCGACGTGGCCATTATCGTGATCGCCGCAGACGACAATATCATGCCGCAGACCCGCGAGGCCATCAGCCATGCACAGGCCGCCGGGGTGAAAATGATTTTTGCGATCAACAAGATCGACAAGCCCGGCGCGGATGCCGAACGCATCAAGGGCGAGCTTGCACAGATGAACCTTTTGGTGGAAGATTGGGGCGGAACATACCAAAATCAGGACATTTCGGCCAAATTGGGCACCAATATTGACAAATTGCTCGAAAAAGTCGCCCTCGAATCGGACATATTGGAACTCAAAGCCAACCCAAGCCGTCGTGCTTTCGGGACGGTATTGGAGGCTTCGCTCGAAAAAGGGCGCGGTTATGTTGCCAAGGTTTTGATCCAAAACGGGACATTGCGAGAAGGCGACCCAATCCTTGCGGGCGAATACAGCGGAAAAGTAAAAGCACTTTTCAACGAACTTGGCAAGCGCGTCAAGGAAGTCGGCCCTGCCCAACCGACCCTCGTTTTGGGTCTGGTCGGCGCACCACAAGCGGGTGAAAACCTGAAAGTCACGCACGATGAGGCCGAGGCAAAAGCCATCGCCGCCAAACGTGCGCAAATTATCCGCGAGCAAACGACGCGCTCCTCGAAACGGATCAGCCTTGATGAAATCGGCCGCCGCCACGCGCACGGCAGTTTCAAAGAGCTCAAACTCATCGTCAAGGGCGACGTGGACGGCTCGGTCGAGGCACTTTCGGACTCGCTCATCAAACTTTCGGTCGAGAGCATCAAGGTCACGGTGCTGCACAAAGCGGTCGGCCAAATTGTCGAATCCGATATTTTGCTCGCCTCCGCATCGGATGCCATCGTCATCGGCTTCAACGTCCGCCCAAGCATCAACGCACGGAAATTGGCCGAAAAAGAGGGTGTCGAAATCAAAAACTACTCCATTATTTACGAGGCCATCGACGAGATCAAGGCCGCCATGGAAGGGATGCTCGAACCGACGAAAGAGGAAAAAATCATCGGCAACGTCGAGATCCGCGAAGTCTTCAAGATTACGAAGGTCGGCACGGTCGCGGGCTGTTTTGTGGTCGAGGGCAAGATTTTGCGCAACTCGAACATCCGCATCATTCGCGACGGCATCGTTGTTTATCCCGTCCGCGAGGGCGTGCACGGCAAACTCGGTTCGCTCAAACGCTTCAAAGAGGATGTCAAAGAGGTCAAGAACAATTTCGAGTGCGGCTTGACCATCGACAATTTCAATGAAATGAAAGCCGGCGATATTGTCGAGGCTTACGAAGTGACGGAGGTCCGCCAAACACTTTAAAGGCTAGGACGAAATTTTTTTAAGGCAAAAGTCAAAAGGAAAAAGGCAAAAGCGGGGGACCCTCACTTTTGCCTTTTGACTTTTAACTTTTGCCTTTTTTTGTCGCCCCCCGGGCTTGGACGGATTTTTGCAATATGAAAAGCTGCGCAAACCCCTGATTTCCAATTACTTGCAACATGATTTCTTGCGGCGCGTCTATTTTTACCGAACAAACAAAGCCGTTTTTACTATGACCAGTCAGTTTTCCCGGATCTTAAGATTGTTGACCGTCCTTTTTGGGTTGCCCATTTTTGGGTTTTCCCAAGTTGAAAACGCGCCGGGTTCGTACCAAAATTTTAAGGAAAACCTCCTTATCGAAACCAAATGGCAATATGCCTACACCGTCCACCTCACCTCCGGCACGGTCGTCCATCAGGCGGAGGACAATTATTCGCATTTTCTTTATTTCAAATACGACTATTCGTTTTTGCAATTCCTCAACGGCTCGTTGACGGAGGGTATTTGGTCGCTGAAAGGCGACGATCTCGCTTGGCCTTTTCGGAATGTGAAATCTTTCAAGATCAGCAATTTGACCGACCTCTCGCTCGACCTCGAATTCACGCAAGCGAACGCGAAGGGCGCGTGGGTCTATCATTTCAACCGGGTCGAGAGCAAGGACGCGCCGTTCTTGCGGCCGCTCAACGAGCTTCCCGAGGTCCGCGTCGAGGCTGAAAACCCGAAGCTCGTCGCGCGGATTTTCCCGAAAAAGGACAAAAAATGGTGGAAAAAGGATAAAAAGCAACCATCCGAGCCAGAAAAACCGGAGATCTATATTTCCATCGAACTCACCGGGGGCGGTTTTTACGGCGGTATCGACCCCATCCAGCGCGATTATGTGGTCATCAAAAACGACGGACGGCTCATCAAGGAATTCAAGAGCCAAAACCACAAACTCGCCGTTTCAAAGAAAAATATCCCGCGCGAGGAACTGGAGCGTTTCGCAAAATGGGCGGTCGACCAAAAGTTTTTTGACCTGAAACGCGAGTACGATTGTGCCGCCAATTTTTGTGAAAAGCGCAAAAACCAGCGGCCCGAACCGATGCCGCTCCGCATCTCCATTTCCTACGGGAACGTCCGAAAAATGGTCACCGTCGCCATTTACGGCTACGACGACAAGGGCGTGAAATATGTGGAATACCCGCCGCAGCTCGACAGCATCATCGAGGCGATCCAGCGGATGGCCAACCGGTTGGAATCATGAAAAAAGGGGCTGGCCAATCGGACTGGCCTTTTTTTATTTTGAGATCAAGACCGTCCCCGATTCGACCTTGTTTTCGATTTCCCCAAACTTGGTAAAATGATATTTCAACATCCAAGCATAAACCCCGGTCGGGAGGTTTTTGCCCCGGAATGTTCCGTCCCAAAAATCACTGGGGGTTTCTGAATTTGAATGATGGATCAAATTTCCCCAGCGGTCAAAAATGCTGAATTCAGCTGTTTCAAAAGGGAAATCACAATGGACCGTCCAATTTAACTGGTCGTTTTCCCCGTCCCCGTTGGGCGAAAAAACATTTGGGACATAAAAATCGCAACCGCATTTTTCAAAATCGGCCCCGGTCGAAAATTCATATTTCCCGCAATCGTTCGTCACGGTCAAAGCATAAACACCGGGTGCTTCAACCTCGATTTTCTGGCCGTCCGAGCCGTCCGACCACTCAAAAACACCCGGAATGGCCGCGCTCAAAAAGGCGGGCACGCCCCTGCAAAAAACCGTGTCCGACGGGATCGCGGCCTGCCTTTCCGGGTCGATGGCCACGATGGTGTCCGTCCATTCGCAATGGTCGATGGTTGCCCTGACCGTATAAATGCCCGGCCCTTTAATGGTAAAAACGCTGTCCGTTGAGCCATTTCCCCATTGGATCTTTGCATCAAAAAAGCTGGCTTTTAGCTGTTTTTCCGCACCGTTGCAAAGGAGGATAGTGTCCGGCAGATGGAGCTCCCTCTCGGCGAGGAGGACATCCTCGATGTACATGATGGCAAACCCCAATTGGTTTGGGTAGGTCAGGTTGCCCATCAAGGTCTCCTCGAAAGACCTGAAATTGCCAATTACGACCTCCGTTTCGCCCCCTTTTGCCGTAAAACAGCCTGCCACGGGTGTCCAGCCGAGGGTGTCGTCGATTATTTTGCCCCGGGTTTCGATGTCCGGGTG
>JANOQP010000637.1:0-5081 GCA_031414895.1 Saprospirales bacterium | reverse complement strand
CGCATCCGGGGCAAAAAACCGGTGGACATGGGCGCACGCGTCGAGGTGCTCGAAACGAACCTGAAAAACCTCAACAACTACGAAAAAATAGCCATCAACGCGCTCGAAGGCACCCATTTCGTGCGCCTGCGCGACATCGTGCGGCTCGAGGGGAGCGACAATTACACCCATATTTTTGTCGGCAACGAAAAATTCACGGCATCGAAAACGATGAAATATTTCGAGGACCTGCTCTCGCCCTATAATTTTTTCCGTACCCACAAAAAGCACCTCGTCAACCTCAACAGCATCAAAACCTGGAACCGCGAGGACGGCGGCGCGCTCCTCCTCGAAAACGGCTCGAAAGTGGAAGTTGCGCGGCGGCGACGGCCCGATTTTGCGGAAGCGGTGCGAAGGTTGGAGATGAACGGGGGCGGATGAACGGTTGCAAACGGCCAGTTTTGGGGCTCCTGAAAGGCCAACTTCCAAGATTTTTGGGCTTTTTTTTCAAAAATTGAAAAGCATGGTATTGCGAAATGAAATTCGTCCCATACCTTTGAACCGGACTATTAAGGGACTTGAAAAAGTTTCCGGTAGCGAGTGAGCTACGGCGCGCTCTCCTAACGTAAAGGGCATCTTCCGAAAGGGCGATGCCCTTTAATTTTTACCGAAATCGGTGACGGTCCGCCAAAATGTCGGCCCTTGAAAATTGGTACAATTGCCCGCGCCACAAAATCCAAACCAGCCTTACCGACTTGACCTGTTTGACCGAGTAAAAAAAATTGGAGCGCAATTGTTCGGACGTGGCTGGTTGGACAATATGGATCAACAAATTTTCGGATTGCTTTTTTGCCGCCCTGAACTGGTGAATGAGGGCATTTTTCAGGTTTTTGGCATTCTTTATGGTCTTTATCTCAAAAAAAATCCCGCCCACTTTCACGTCCGGCGACTTGTGAAACCCCGATTCTTCGAGCAAGGTCACGCCGAAACCAGCCTTTTTCAAAAACACACAGACCGGCATTTCTGAAGCGAGCGCGGCCCGCGAATGGCCTGAATTGACGGCGATATAGCCGTCGCAGGCGGCATCATAGCCGATTGCATCCGGGAAAAGCGGCTCAAAATCGCGGACGTTCGCGGCGACCGCCTCCAAGGTTTTCCAAAAAATGGCGGTGGGCAGGTGCTCGAAAGCGAGCTGGTTCGGTGTTTTCCTCAATGTTTGTTTTCGATAAAGTTGCCGCAAATAAAGCACCGCCGCCCAAACCTGCCCTATTTTTCGCCCCAAAAAAACATTTCAATGCCGAGTAAATTTAAAATTCAATTTTAAATTTGCTCGGCATAATGTTTATTTTTGCCGCATGATCGACCGCCTGCTTTCAAAAAAAATCCTCCGCGACCTGACTTGGTCCCCGATTGTCGGCCTGATTGGTTCGAGGCAGGTTGGGAAGACCACATTGGTCAAGCACCTCCAATCGGCCATCACCAAACCGACCCTTTATCTCGACCTTGAACTGCGCGAGGACTGGTTCAAATTGGAGGATGCCCAAAGTTATCTGTCGGGCCATGCCGACAAATGCATCATCATCGACGAGGTTCAGGTGCGCCCTGAACTGTATGCCCTTTTGCGCGGGCTGACCGACCAACGGCGCGACCCAGCACGGTTCATTTTGCTCGGATCGGCCGCTCCTCATATCGTGAAGCTCAACACGGAAACACTCGCGGGCCGGATCGCTTATCACGAATTGGCCCCGTTTTCTTTTTCGGAGATCCAGCACCAATTTTCACAAGAAGCGCATTGGCTCCGGGGCGGTTTTCCCGGATCGTTGCTCGCCGCCGAGGCTTTCATCAGCCGAAAATGGCTCGATGATTTTATGGAGACGTTTATCCACCGCGACCTTGCGCGCTTGGGTTTTGTCGTCCCGTCGGCCTTGTTGCGCAATATGCTCTCGATGCTCGCCCACCTGAACGGCAGCATGCTCAATGTCAGCGGTTTGGCTGCTTCGTTGGGGGTGTCGCAACCGACGGCCAACAAATACCTTGACCTGTTGGAGGGCAGTTTTTTGGTGCGCCGCCTTCCGCCTTTTTTTGCGAATTTTGGGAAAAGGCTTGCCAAATCGCCCAAGCTTTACCTTCGCGACAGCGGTCTTTTGCACTACCTTTTGCGCGTTTTCGACATGGAAAGTTTGCGCGGCAACCCGGCCCTCGGCATGTCGTGGGAAGGCTATGTCATCGACCAGATCATCCGCGAGGCGCCCGAGTTTTCCGGGTTTTATTATTACCGGACACAACACGGTGCCGAGGTCGATTTGTTGATGATCACGCCGAGCGGCAAAAAAGTCTGTATCGAGATCAAATTTTCGGTGGCACCGTCCATTTCCAAGGGTTTTTATCAAAGCATCGAGGACCTGAAGCCTGATCTCAAATATGTCATCACGCCCGGCGGCGAATATTTTGAGCGCGGCGACGGCCTCCGAATCTGCCCTTTTTCCGTTTTTTTGAAAAACGAACTGCCAAGTTTCAAATAAGAAAACCCGGTTTTTAAAGCAAAAAACACCCTTTCCATCATGACGAAACTCGAAAATTTCACCCTCGGCAATTGGGCCCCCGGCGACGGCGCGGGCAGCCCGCAGTTCAACGCGATCACGGGCGGGGCAATCCACTCGGCCAGCTCCGAAGGGCTTGATTTTAGGAAAATGTACGATTTCGCGCGGGCTGTTGGCGGGCCTGTGCTGCGCAAAATGACCTTCCACGAGCGGGGGCGGATGCTCAAAGCATTGGCCCTTTTTTTGATGGAAAATAAGGAAAAATACTACCTCGTCAGCCAATTGACCGGGGCGACACGGGCCGATTCGTGGGTCGATATCGAGGGCGGCATCGGCAATTTGTTCGCCAATGCGAGCCTCCGCCGACGGCTGCCCGACGAGCCGTTTTGCCTCGACGGCGAACAGGTCAAAACGTCCGCCGAGGGCAGTTTCATTGGGCAACATATCCTCGTGCCTAAACAGGGCGTGGCGGTGCACATCAACGCGTTCAATTTCCCCATTTGGGGGATGCTCGAAAAAGTGGCGGTCAATTTTTTGGCGGGCGTTCCGGCCATCGTGAAGGCATCGGAGCAGACCAGTTTTTTGACCGAGGCCGTCGTCCGCGACATGGTTTTGAGCGGGATTTTGCCGAAAGGCAGCCTCCAATTGGTCGTCGGCCCCGGCCACGGCATCCTGGGCCCGGTGACCGAACAGGATGTCGTGACGTTCACCGGATCGGCGGCGACGGGTCGGAAATTGCGGGCGCACCCGGCCATTTTGAAAAATTCGGTGCCGTTCAACATGGAGGCCGATTCGTTGAACGCCGCCATTTTGGGCCTCGATGCCGCGCCGGGGACTGCCGAATTTGATATTTTCATCAAAGAGATCCGGAAAGAAATGACGCTCAAAGCGGGCCAACGCTGCACGGGCGTGCGCCGGATCTTGGTGCCGGAAAAATATTTGGGCGACGTGCAAAAGGCGATCGAAAAGTCGCTTTCGCAAAACAAGATCGGCGACCCTGCAATCGAGGGCGTGCGGATGGGCGCGTTGATCAACAAAAAACAGGTCGCCCGCGTCCTCGAAAACCTGCAAAAACTGGCCGAAAAAACCACCCGCATCCTCGGCGATCCCGAAGATTTTGAGGTCGTCGGGGCCAGCCTCGAAAAGGGCGCGTTCCTGCCGCCCATCCTTTTTTTGAACGAGCGGCCGAAAACCATCAAGATCAGCCACGAAATAGAGTGTTTCGGCCCCGTTTCGACGCTGATGCCGTACAAAACCATCGACGACGCCATCCAGATCGCGAACATGGGCCGCGGCTCGCTCGTTTCCACTATCTGCACGAACGACCGCCCGACGATGCGCGAATACCTCCTTGGCGCGGGCGCGTTCCACGGGCGCATCCTTTTATTGAACCGAAATTCGGCGAAAGAAAGCACCGGCCACGGCTCGCCACTCGCCCTTTTGACGCACGGCGGCCCCGGTCGCGCGGGGGGGGGCGAGGAGATGGGCGGCCTGCGCGGCATCCGGCATTATATGCAGCGCGTCGCGGTTCAGGGCAACCCGTCGGACATTTCGGCGGCCTTAAATTATTATGAAATCGGGGCGGAAAGGCCGGAATCTGACCGCCACCCGTTCACCAAATTTTTTGAGGAACTCGAAATCGGCGAGACCCTGACGACGGCAAAACACACCGTCCACGAGGCGGATATCGTCAATTTTGCGAACGTCTCCGGCGACAATTTTTACGCGCACATGGACGCGACCGCGCTCGCCGGGACGCCTTTCGCGGGGCGCGTGGCGCACGGGTATTTCATTTTGTCGAAAGCCGCCGGGCTGTTTGTCGAGGCGAAAAAAGGGCCGGTTTTGCTCAATTATGGATTGGAGGAATGCCGTTTCATCAAGCCCGTTTATCCGGGGAACACGATTGGCGTGAAGCTTACCGTCCGCGAAAAAATCCCGCAGGAGGTCAACCCCGACGCGCCCGAATTTTTGGAAAACGGCGCGGCGAACATTGCCCGGATCCCGCGCGGCATCGTCAAATGGCTGGTTGATGTGAGCGACGAAACGGGGGAAACGGTGGCCTTGGCGACCATTTTGACGATGGTGCGGATGAAATGATTTTTGGGTATGTTTGCTCTCTTTTTAAAATCAAAAACTGCAAAATCTATGGGACTCGTCTATGCAAATATCGAACTTGTGAACGTAGAGGATGAATTTGCCGTGAAAAAACACTTGATCGGCGAAGATGAAATCCGCCGGATGACCATTAGCATGATGGTGGACAGCGGCGCAATCACACTCACCATCAATGAAGAAATCCGGGAGGCACTTGGATTGGAAATCATCGGTTACCGGGTTTCGCAGATGGCCAATGGCCAGCGGGTGAAACTGCCCATGGTCGGCCCGCTGAAAGTTGTTTTTGAGGACCGTTTTTGCCAAACCGACGCGCTCGTTTTGCCCGATGATAACGAAGCACTGCTCGGCGCGATCCCCATGGAAGCAATGGATTTATGGATAAATCCCGCCCGAAACCTCTTGACAGGGGTGCACCCAGAAGGTCCGGTTATGTCGCTCCGTTGAAAA
>JANOQP010000636.1:0-6346 GCA_031414895.1 Saprospirales bacterium | reverse complement strand
TGGTTGCTTAAAAAACACCAGTCTGACCCGACTTTTAATTTTTCCCTCCGCCAAAAAGCGGCAAAGGGCGCAGAAAACGATTATTTCATTGGTACTGAAAAGTCAAAATATTTTGCCACTACCTTTTGGATTGTGCCAGTTGCTTATCCCGGTAATGCCTCTGATTTGATAGATGTTATTTTTCAATGGGACGAACGGGGCTATCTGTACAAATTTGAGTTTGGGCAGCCGAGAAAGGTCGAGGGAACTCAAAATCAATTGGCCTTGCAATTGGTTCTGGCAATGAAGCCTAGGATTGTCAAAGTAGTTGAATTGCGTTGGGAGAGCCCAGAAGAGCAAAAAACTGAATACTTCAATACCAAATCAAGGAAACCCGCTTATTCAACTATTGACGAAATGATGGAGGACGTTTTCGCTGATTATGAACTCATTTCGCCAATCGTCGAAGAAGAAATTGCCAAAATCAAGCGTGCCAATCCCGAATTTATTGGAGAAAAAATCCAGCCCGAACAGTTTGAAAAATTCATTCAAAGATTCGAAAACAGGAAATCCAAATACGCCGGTCAAAATTTTGACGTAAAAAATGAGCCTTCCAAAACCGATGTTCCTGAAAAATTTATGGCTGAAAACTTGAAAAAACACTCCCTCAACCAAATCCTTTTCGGCCCGCCCGGCACCGGAAAAACCTACCACACCATCAACCATGCCCTCGCTATCATCGAAAACAAAACCATCGAAGAAATCGGCAAAGACAAGCGGGAAGACTTGCTCGCGCGGTTCAAAAACTACCGCGACAAAAAGCAAGTCGAGTTCACCACTTTTCACCAGAGCATGAGTTATGAGGATTTTGTGGAGGGGATAAAGCCCGATGCGACGGACACTTTTGTGAAATATGAGGTCAAGCCGGGCATTTTCAAAACAAGCGCGGCGCGGGCAGCCTATTCATGTTATTTAATCCATCGGGCAAAGGCTGAGGGAAAAGCATACGATTTTGATATGCTTTATGATGGTTTCATTGAGGACATTTCAAAAAAATTGGAGCAAAATGTCATTCCCGAATTTTACACCAAAACCAATTCAAGAATCAAGGTTGTCAGGATAAACAAAAATGATTCAATCCTTGCCACCGCATTTGATTCCATTCGTAAGAACGAGCCTGCCCCCAAAACGCGCAAGAATTTCAGAAAACTCTACCAAAAATTTCAATCCATCGAGGAAATCAAAACGCTGCAAGACATCCGGGATGAAATAAAAATTGCTCCGGGCATTTCAGGTTTTTACGCGATTTTCAAGGGTTTAAAAGAGTTTGAAAAGAACTTCAAGCCCACCTCCGATGACGATGAAGTGAAAGACTTGACTATCTTCTCCGATGAAAAAATTATTGGCTTGTTTTCAGAAGGCGATTTCATCGATGCTGTAATTGCAGAGGCCAAGTCAAAGGTGAAAAAAGCTGAAAAACACGTCCTCATCATCGACGAAATCAACCGCGGCAACGTCTCCCAAATCTTCGGCGAACTCATCACCCTCCTCGAAACCGACAAGCGAATGGGCAACGACGAAGCCCTCGAAGTCACCCTCCCGTACAGCAAGGACACCTTTTCCGTCCCGCCCAACCTCTTTCTCATCGGTACGATGAACACCGCCGACCGCAGCGTCGAGGCACTCGATACTGCGCTCCGGCGGCGGTTCAGTTTTGTCGAAATGCCGCCGAAACCGGATTTGCTCGAAGGAATAGCGGGCATTTCGCTCAAAGAATTGCTCGAAACCATCAACCGCCGCATCGAAAAACTTTTGGACAAGGACCACCTCATCGGCCACAGTTATTTGATGCACGTTTCGAGCATCGAGGATTTGCAGGACACTTTTTACCGCAACATCATCCCGCTTTTGCAGGAATATTTTTTCGGCGATTTCGGGAAAATCGGGCTGGTTTTGGGCGCAGGTTTTGTGGAAATGGAGAAAAAGGATGCCGATTTTGCCGATTTCAAAGAGTACGACGACGTTTCCGAACTCAACGAGCGGCGCATTTTTCGGGTAAAAAAAGAATCTGAATTTGCCGAAGGCGCATTTTCGGAAGCCCTGAACACCCTTTTGAAAAACTCAAAATGAGCCACGCCCGCCAACATATCGCCGTCTTCGAGCACGACTCAATTTTTGTCGGCCAAACATTTGACGGCGCGACCCCCGACGCGCCCAAAGTGAAATTTGACGACAAAAAACTGGTCGCGCTGCAAACCTATTTTGGGCAAAAAGGCGTGCCTTTTTTCACGTTGATAAACAGGGGCGTTCGTTTTTGCGAATACGTCGGCGTGATTCAGGTCGGAAAATTGACCATCGAAGTGCTTCCAAAAGCCGACAAAACGGGCAGCGGCGATTTGGTTTGGCGCGGAAAACTCATCGCCATGCTCCGCGCGGTCGGCGTTTTCGACATCCGGCAAACGAGCGAAAGCGACCTGCGGCTCAAACCGAACAGCATCCTCGAACTGTATTTTGAAATTTTTCTCGCCGAAACCGAACGCCTCCTGCACCAGGGCTTGGTCAAAAAATACCGAAAAACGGAGGGGAACACGACCGCGCTGAAAGGCAACATCCTGTTTGGACGGCATATCCAGCAAAATCTGGTGCACCAAGAGCGGTTTTTTGTCCGCCACACCACCTACGATGTTGAGCATGATTTCCACAAAATCATCTGGAAAACGCTCCAACTCCTGCGGCAAATCAATACAAACGCCGCGCTGCAAAGCCGCATCGGCTCGCTGACGCTCCATTTTCCGGAAATGGCCGACCTCAAAGTGGGCGCGGCGACGTTCGCCAAATTGGGCTGGAACCGAAAAACGGAGCCGTATCGAAAAGTGATGAAAATCGCCGAAATGCTCTTGCTCAATTTCCACCCAGACGTTTCGCGCGGGCAAAATCATATCCTCGCGCTGATGTTCGACATGAATTTGCTTTGGGAAAAATTCGTGCTCGTCAGCCTCCGCAGGCATTTGACGGACTGCACGGTGCGCGGGCAAACCTCAAAACTGTTCTGGAAAACGGGCGACGGAAAAACCAAAACCGATATGCGCCCCGATATTTTGATTGAAAAAATGGGCCTCGGCAACCTCATTTTGGACACAAAATGGAAAAACCTCGACGGCCAAAAACCATCGCCCGAGGACTTGCGCCAGATGTTTGCCTACCAAATATTTTTCGATGCCCTAAAAACCGCGCTCGTTTTTCCCGGCAAAAAAAAGGGCATCGTGGACGGGCAATTTCAAAAAACAGGTTTTGAAAAGACGTGCAGTTTGCTAGCCGTACCGGTTGAGGGCGGCACAAAAAATTGGCAAAAAGAGATTTCGGATGCTTTGGAATCTTGGATGAGCGGCTAAAAATGGCGGACAACGCGCCCAACAACAAGGTCAAAATCATGGAGTTTTACGACGAAACCGAGCCGGGGAAAGTTGGGCACATGACGCAGTTTGGCTTTTTTCCGAACTTGATGTACCGGGTTTATTTTTGAGGTTTAGTGGCCGAAAGTGCCTTTTTTGCTTCGGCGTGCTCGATTTCCAGTTCCAATCTTTTCTCCAAAGCCTGCACGCTGGGGAGGATGGATTTGTAGGCATCGGGCAGCGATTTTGAGAAATGATAGGTGCTGACCCCGATGGGTTTGTGGATGTCGAGCAGCGCGTACTCCGCCACGAGGTGGTTTGCTTCCTTGCATAGCAGCAGGCCGATGGAGGGTTTGTCGTCGGGCAATTTGAGTTGCTTGTCCACGGCGGTGAGGTAAAAATTCATTTTCCCGGTGTATTCGGGCTTGAATTTTTTCATTTTCAGGTCAATGACAAAATAGCAGCGCAAGGGGATATGGTAAAAAATAAGGTCGGGGAAAAACTCGTCGCCACCGACTTCGAGCAATTTTTGCTTGCCGACAAAAGCAAATCCGTTGCCGAGTTCGAGCAGGAAATGGGTGATTTTTTGGAGCAGTGCCGCCTCCAAATCGCGCTCGTGCATTTTGCCTTGGATGGAAAGGAACCCGAAGGAATACGGGTTTTTGAGGGTTTGGCGGGCGAGGTCGGAGTATTCTGGGGGCAGCGTCGCGTCAAAATTGGTGATGGACTTGCCGACGCGGAGGATCAGTTCGGATTCGATTTGGGCATGGAGCACGGCCCTCGACCAGCCCCCTTCGACGGTTTGCGCGGCGTAAAAATCCCGGGTTTCAGGGTCTTTTACCTTGTCCATGAGGAGGCAAATATGTCTCCACGGTAATTCTGCACCAGTTGGTGCAGAATTGGCAAAATCAGGATAGTTGAGTGCAAATGACTTCATGTACCACAGGTTTCGCGGCGAAAGCCCTTTGAAATCAGGGAATTCAAAGCGCAGGTCTTTTGAAAGTTCCTCGATGACCTTTGCGCCCCAGCCGCGCAGTTGTTGCTCCCGGACGATGGTCTGCCCGATGTCCCAATACAAACGGAGGACGTGGTTGTTGAGCATCACCGCCGCCTGCATCCGCGCGGTTTGGATTTGGGATTTCAGGGAAATTGGCTTTTGTAATACTTTTGATGCCAATATTTTAAACCGCACACAACTTTTCTAACACATAGTAAGATAGAGATTTTACATAGAAATCATAGATTTTGAACAGCCAAAAGCTATTTTGACTATGTGAAGTTTCTATGAATCTATGTGTTAAAAAAGTTGTGTACGGTTTAAATTATTGGGCAGATTTCCCCGCCCCAAAAACCCCGACGTTCACCGCCTCCCTTTCTTGAATTCCGACGGCGAACCCCTGCTCACCTTTTCGGAAACGAAAACGCCGGATTGAACAAAAACTCCCTGTCCGTCAGCGTCAATAAAAACGCCACCAAATCCACTTTTTCATTGGCTGAAAGTTCGATTCTCGGCTTGATTTCCATGTTTTTTGAATAGAAATCCACGACTTGCCGCAGTTTTCGGAAACGCCCGTCGTGCATATATGGCTGTGAAAACTCGATGTTCCGCAGCGACGGGACCTTGAATTTCAGCGAATCGGCGGTCAGTTTCGTGATTTCCAGTCGCCCAAAATCCTTCAAAAACGTGTCCATCGGCAGCCCGTTTTTTTCCAAACCATGGTTCGTAAAAAACGGTTCGGTGTGGCAGGGGGCGCAGTTTTTTTGAAATAAAAGGTAGCCGTTTTGCTCTTGTTCCGTGAATTTTTCCGCGCCCAAAACCATCCGGTCGTATTTTGAATTGGCCGAAATCAGCATCAGTTCAAATTGCGAAATGGCTTTCAAAAGCCGCTCGCCCGTCGCCAACGAGTCTTCAAAAGCATCGAAAAACAGGCCCCGAAAACGGGGGTTTCCGTTCACTTTTCCGACCGCTTTTTCGATAGAATTGTCCATTTCAGCATGGCTCGAAATCGGCGCAAGTGCCTGAAAATCAAGGTGGTTCACCGCGCCGTCCCACATAAAAAAGTTCGACCAAGCAAGGTTCATCAATGCCAACGAATTGCGCCGCCCGATGCGGTCTTCGATGCCGTGGCTCTGCGCATGGTCAACGTGCGTAAAAGCGGTAAAAGAAAGGTGGCAACTCGCGCAGGAAACAGTGCTGTCGCGCGACAAAACGGGGTCGTAAAAAAGCCGCCGACCGAGTTCGATGCCCTGTTCCGTGAGCGGATTTTTGAAAAAATCGTAGGTCGGTGCGGGCCAATTTTTGGGGAAAACGAGTTCGACGGGGTCGGATTTTCGGCTTTTTGAAACCGAAGCGAGGATTGAAAAAGTGGCGATTCCTGTCAAAAAAAGGGCAAATCGGCTATTTTTCATTGGTCAAAAATGATTTTGAAATCAATTCGGAAAGGCGAACAGCCACCTCGCCCGGCGACATGACGTTACGGTTTTTTGCCCAATCCAAGTTTTCAAAAAACGGGGCGAGGTCAAAATCGACGCGCATTTTTTCTTTTTGAAAAACGGGCAAAACCATTTTTTGGACCGTCGGAAAAGGCGGCAAATATCCGCCAAGATGAAACTCAAATTCTTGGTTTCGGGCCGTGCATTTTGGGTGAAAACCCTCCATTTTGAAGTTGATATAACCGCTTTGCCAAGTCCAAAACATCCCGTGCGTCGGGTCGAGGTCGCCGCCCATCGCACCCGAAATGTTGGTCAAACTGTCCACACCGAGGTCAAATTGGAGGCTGTCGAAGTCCGTTTTTTCGGGAATTTCAAAAGGCAAATCGAGCGATTTTTCATTTTCCAAATCAATCAACCGATGGTTTTTTGATTCAAAAACAGGCCGCCCTTTTTTCAAAAAAACAAAATTGCCGACGTAAAAACGGAGCGTGTGAAACACCATCGAGTCGCCTTTTTGGTCAAAAACCGGCGCGTCCAAAACG
>JANOQP010000635.1:0-10093 GCA_031414895.1 Saprospirales bacterium | reverse complement strand
GGCGTAGGCAAGACCACAACGGCCATCAATTTGGCCGCGAGCATTGCCGTTTTGGACAAAAAAGTGCTCATTATCGATGCCGACCCGCAGGCCAATGCATCCTCCGGGGTCAATGTTTTCGCCACCGACGATCAATTGACCACCTATGACCTCCTTATAAATGGTGCCGACCCGAAAATGGCGATTGTCGCCACCGAGACCCCAAACCTGTTCCTCATCCCGTCGCATATCAACCTCGTCGGAGCGGAACTTGAACTGGCCCCGCGCAACCGCCGCGAATATGTCCTCCGCGAAATCGTCCAAAAACTGCGGGCGGACTTTGATTTCATCTTCATCGACTGTCTCCCCTCGCTCGGCCTGATCACGGTCAATGCGCTCGTCGCGGCGGACTCGATCCTGATCCCCGTGCAATGCGAAATGTTCTCGTTCGAGGGCCTCGTGAAATTGAAGACCACAATCGGCATGGTCAAGGCAGGCCTCAACCCGAAGTTGGAGATCGACGGCATCGTCATTTCCATGTACGACAGCCGACTCAGGTTGGCCAATGCGATCGTCGGCGAGGTTCGCGAAAGTTCCGTCGATTATGTGTACGAAACGATCATCCACCGCAACAGCCGGATCGCCGAGGCCCCGATGCAGCACAAACCGGTCGTGATGTACGACGCGGCGAGCAAGGGCGCGACCAATTATATCAATTTGGCGGACGAGTTTTTGAAAAGAAACCTTAATTAATGGGATAATTGGGCAATGGGTCAATGGGATAATTTGTGAGGTCTCCATTGGCCCATTGCCAAATTTCTCCATTATCTTATTAAAAATAATGAGCAAACAGATCAAAAAAGCCGATTTTGGCAAGGGCATCCGCGCACTTTTGACCCAATCTGCGGCCATGGAGTCCGCCATCGAAGAGAACAAAGCGGGGGTCGTGCGCGAACTTTCATCGACCGTCGCCGAGATCCCCGTTGCCTCTATTGAGGTCAATCCGTTCCAGCCGCGCAAGGATTTTGACGTGCAGGCGCTCGAAGAACTGGCCAATTCGCTCCGCCTCCACGGCCTTATCCAACCGATCACCGTCCGGCGGCTCAACGAAAAACAGTATCAGCTCATCAGCGGCGAGCGTCGCTGGCGGGCCTCGCAACTGGCCGGGCTGTTGTTCGTCCCCGCTTATGTCCGCATCGCCGACGACCAGCAAATGCTGGAAATGGCCTTGATCGAGAACATCCAGCGCGAGGACCTCAACGCCGTGGAGGTCGCAATTTCCTATCAAAGGTTGCTCGACGAATGCGCTTTGACGCACGAAACCCTCTCCGAAAGGGTCGGGAAAGGCCGCAGTTCGGTAACCAATTATCTGCGTTTGCTCAAACTTCCGCCCGAGATCCAACGGAGCATGAAGGAGAAAAAAATCTCGATGGGCCACGCGAAAATGCTGGTCGGCCTCTCCGATATCGCCTTTCAGCTCATGCTTTTTCACGAAATCGTGAACAACGACCTGTCCGTGCGCGCGGTCGAAGACATGATAAAGCGGTACAATGAAGGTGAAAAAAAGCCGCAAAAAGCGGAAAAACCGCGCCTGACCGAGGACTTGCGGCAGATACAGGACAAGTTCTCCGCGTTTTTTGGCAGCAAGGTCTCTTTGCAGCGCGACGAAAAAGGAAAGGGCAAGATCTTGGTCAATTTCGCCAATGATGGGGACTTGAACCGGTTGATCGATTTGATCGACGGTTGATTTTTGTCTGAACTGTGGTTCTTTTGAATCATAGTTCAGACAACAACACAAAACCCCGCCTCAAAAGGCACGACCGCCGCCTTTATTTCATCAAAAAACGCGGGGCCATATTTCACATAAAAGGGCAAAAAACCCTCCGATCGTTCCTGCAACCCGCCGCCGGGGAACAGCTTTTCCTTCAACGTTTTTATCTGGTTCAGGCTCGTCTCGTGCTTCTGTTTTTCGGCACGGCGGAGGCGGCTTTCCCATTGTTCGAGCGCGGCAACCTGTTTGGTCGATTCCGCGCCGACGGCGGCCTCCAAAGTTGGGTCGATGGCTTTTGCTTTTACAGCTAACTTGTTGAAAATCAACCGCATGGCCTCCATTTCCTCGCCCAATCCGACCTCGACGGCGAGATGTTTTTCGACAAATTTTTTGGACAAAACCTCGGTTTCCTGAAAAAATTCCGGAACGGAAAAACCGAATTTCTCTATCTTTTTTTGCGCATCTGCATCGAGCCAAAGGAGGCTTGCCCGTCGGACGAGCATCGGAAATTGGATGTCAAAATGGGCAAACTGTTCGCGCCTTTCGAGCCAATAAGAGAGTTCGCCGCCGCCGCCGATATAGGCCAAATTGGGCAAGACAAGTTCCTGAAAAAGCGGGCGCAAAACCACGTTTGGGCTGAATTTTTCGGGAGAGTCTTCCAGTTCTCTTATTAGTTCATTTTCGGTAAAAACTTTTGAGGTATTTAAGACCTCAAATTTTTCCTTGTTAAAAACAATTCTATCTCGTCTGTTTTTTGTCCGATAAAATAAATTTATTTCTCGCGGTGGAGCCTGGGCCTTAAAACCAAGTTTATTGAGCTCACCAATGGTTTTACCAACAACGTTATAAGAAACCTGCTCCAAAAGCTCTTTTTTCATGATCGGCACGAACAACTTTTTTAACCGCGCATCATCCATGTTAATCACTACAAGCCCGTATTTTCCCAATAGTTTGTCCAATAAAAACTGGGTGCTTTCTGCATAGGCCCTGTTATCTGAATAAGCTTTTTCTATTAGGCCATAAATAAATTTAGCGTTCTCTGATTCGCCCAAAATTGCCTTTAATTCGGATAGCACATTCACCAAAGAACTGCTGTTCATCAAACCGACCGAACCGCCCGTTTCCTCCGGTAGCCAAACGAGTTTTTTGCCAAAAACACGCGCATTGTTGAGCTCTTCCAAATCATGGTCTTCCGAACCGAGGACGAAAACCGGGACGAACTGGATTTCCGGATAAAGCTCGGCCAGTTTTTCTGCCAAATTGATGGCCGTGAATGCTTTTAAAATGACATAAAGCGGCTGCAAAAACAGCGTCGGTTGGTGCGCTGTGACGATGGTAAAGGTGTTTTTCGCCCGCAGTTTTTCGATGGCCGGGTGGTTGGAACCGAGTTTTGAATATTGCTCCAAAAGCACATCGGCAAGCAATTCGCGGGGGTAATACTGCCCCGATTTCGCGTCGATGATTTCCCTAAAAGATTGATAATCAGGCGGATAGGTGTAAAACGGGCGCAAATTGGCGTCGCCCGTCGCGTAAGCAATATCGGTTTTTGCGAGCGGTGGGACCTCGGCCCAAGGGATGGTGATCTTGTTCATTTCGCAAAGCAACAAATGCCCGTTGAAAGGGTTGGCGGCGCGAAAAAATTTCACCTAAATAGTTACGAATTTTTAATGATGAATGATGAACGAGGTATGATGAACGGGAAAAACTGCGACATTCGCCACGCCCAAACTTTCATCATTTATCGTTCATCAATTTTAAAAAATGGTCTTCAAAACAGCCGACAACCGCGAGCTTTTCGCCCATCAATGGCACGTCGAATTTCCGCGCGGGGTCATCGTTTTGGTCCACGGGCAGGGCGAGCATGCAGGGAGGTATGGCTCGATTTGCCGATTTTTCAATGAAAACAAACTCGCTGTCGTCAGTTTTGACCAACAAGGGCATGGCAAAACGGCGGGCATCCGCGGCGATATGATCAGCGTCGAAAGCCTGCTCGACGACGTGGGCCTTTGCCTCGACGAGGCCCGGCAGCGGTATCCCGGAACGCCCGTTTTTATTTATGGACATAGCCTCGGCGGGCAGGAAGTCCTTTCTTTTTTGATAAAAAGGCGGCCAGCGGGCATCACCGGGGCGGTCGTCACCTCGCCGTGGATCGACCTTGCCAAGCCCGCGAATTTCATAAAAATTTGGCTCGGCAAACTCCTCATTCTTATCGCGCCGAAGCTCACGCTGTCCAACGACCTTTATTTTCCCGGCATTTCCCGCGACCCCGGCGAGGTCGAAAAATACAAAAAAGACCCGCTCGTCCATGGCATGATTTCGGCCCGCGCGGGCATCGACCTGTGGAAAAACGCACGCTTGCTTCAAAATTTCTCTGGCGCAATGCCCGTTCCAACCCTCCTCATGCACGGTTCGGGCGACCTCCTGACATCGTTCCCGGCGAGCGGGGCGTTCTCAAAAAGGGTGGGCAATATTGACTGGCTGCCGTGGCCCGGATTTTATCACGAGCTGCACAACGAGCCGGAAAAGCACGAAGTTTGGCAGGCCATTTTGGATTGGGCAAATGACAAACTCGATTGATTTTTTATGAAAATGATTACAAACTGGACTATTTTGACACTTGCAATTGTGGCGATTTTTGCCCAATCGTGTGGTATTTTTGGTGAAAATGATGCCTGCTCCGACGTTGTTTGCCCGCAAAGCGATGTCGTCGAGGTTTTGTACAAGTCATCTGCGGACAGCACGATCGGCCTTTTTGATGCGGGCCAATTTTCGCTCGAACAACTGGACATCAGGGCCATTTTGCTCGATCAAAACGGCCCCGCCCCTTTTGTTTTAAAGGCGAAATTGGGCCCGGCGCAAAAGCCAACCGTTCAAATTACCGTTCACGAAAACCTGCGCGGCCTCGTCCTGAAACTCGCCAATTTCCCGCCCGACACCATGTTGCTGACCTCTGGCCTCCGTGCGGCAGAGGCTTGTTGCGAAGAAACGGTCACCGTTTCGCAATTGCTCGTCAATGGGCAGGTCGTCCCGTCGATCGGTTCCGTGATTTTTGTTGAAATTTTCAAATAAAGGCGAAGGCGGCCCGCAGCCATTTTTTTATAAAAAGCAATCCGGCAATTTCTACTTTCGCCAATATTCAACAAAACGCGCCGACCCTCCCGGCGGAAGATACCACCGACCATGCGCCTGTTATCACTCGATTTTTTTCGCGGCCTGACCATCGCTTTCATGATCCTCGTGAACAACCCCGGCTCTTGGTCGCATATTTATCTGCCGCTCGGCCATTCGAGCTGGCACGGCTGCACGCCCACGGACCTCGTATTCCCGTTTTTTTTGTTCATCGTCGGCGTCTCATTTTGGTTTTCCGCCGAAAAATACAAACAGACACTGACCCGCGAGGCGTTGCAAAAGATCCTCAAGCGAACGGCCATTATTTTCTTGATCGGTTTTTTGCTCCAATGGTTCCCTTTCGTCGAAACGGCCCCTTTTGGCTGGAAACCGCTGGAAAACCTCCGCATTTTTGGGGTTTTGCAACGCATCGCGCTTTCTTTTGGGCTCGGCGCGGTGCTTTGCCTTTGGGTCAAAACGCGCCATTTGCTGTTCGCGCTCGTCGGTTTGCTGCTCGTTTATTGGGCCTTTTTGCTCTTTGGCGCGGCCCCCGGGGGCGACCCGTTCTCGCTGGAAGGGAACGCGGTCCGGCGGTTTGACCTTTTTCTTGTTGGCGAAAAACACCTTTATCACGGCTTTCAAAACAACCTCGGCGAGCGCGTTGCGTTCGATCCGGAGGGTTTATTGGGGATGGTTTCGGGCGCGGCGACGGTCATAATGGGCTTCCTTTGCGGCAACCATATCTGTCGGCGCGGCCAATCGCTCGACCTTTTGGTGCGCGATTTTATTCTTTTTGGGCTGGCTTTTGTGGCGATGGCGAGCATTTGGCACCTCTTTTTGCCAATCAACAAACCGCTTTGGACACCGAGCTACGTCCTGTTCGCGGGCGGCTGGGCGACCATCGGCCTCGGCCTTTCCATTTGGGTGCTCGACCTGCGGAAATGGGTCGGCGGTGCTGGGCCTTTTATTATTTTTGGTAAAAACCCACTGTTTGCGTTCGTTTTTTCAGCGGTTTTGTACAAAACCATTGCGCTTTTTAGTTGGGAAACCGCGGGCGGAGGACGCGAGAACGGCATCGGTTGGATCTACAAATCCGTTTTTGCGCCGATCGATGCGTTCAAGTTTGGGTCGCTTTTGTACGCTTTGAGCTTCGTCTCGGTCTGTTTTTTGGCCTCGTATATTTTGTTCAGGAAGAACATTTTTTGGAAAATCTGAACGGAGCGTTGAATTTCATTTCCGCTAAATCGCTGCGGAAATAAATTTCCGCGCTCCCGGCCTGTTGCTATTTTCGCCCCGAACGAAAAGCAAGACCATACTATGAAGCTCCATTTTTACCTCCGTTATCGCACCCAGGTCGGCCAATCCCTCCGCGTCCACAGCCTCGAAAAAGACACGCCGCTCGACCTCGAACTTACCTATTTGAACGAGGAATGGTGGCACGGCACCGCCAGTTTTGATGCCCGCAAGCTGCCCGCAACGCTCCGTTATCAATATTTGCTCATCGAAAATAACGGCACCGAGACCGCCGATTGGGACGCCGACCGTTCGCTCGACCTCAAAAACGCGGGCTGCGACCTCCGTTGCCTCGACCATTGGAACCCGGCGGGCGCGGTCGAAAACGCATTTTTTACCCAGCCGTTCCGTGATATTTTCATGAAAAACGGTGCAGTCCCCGGCAAAAAAAACACCGCGAACGCCAGCCATGTCTTTCGGGTAAAAGCCCCCGCACTCGCCTCGACCGAACAAATTTGCCTCCTCGGCGAACCGACGGAACTGTCCGCATGGGACACGAAATCGCCCATTTTATTGGAAAAAATTGGCAACTGGTGGTCGGCCTCGGTAGAACTGAGCGGCGCAGATTTTCCGTTGGCCTATAAATATGGCGTCTGGGATTTTTCAAAAAAACAGTTCTCGCGCTGGGAATCGGGCGACAACCGATTGCTTTTCGGACAAGCTGACCCGAACCTCCGCACTTTTTTGCACGATGGTTTTGCCCGGCTCGGCGAAGTCCGCTGGCGCGGGGCGGGCGTGGCAATCCCGGTTTTCAGCTTGCGTGGCGAAAAAAGTTTTGGCTGCGGCGAGTTCACCGACCTGCCAAAATTGGCCGATTGGGCCAAAAATTGCGGCCTCCGCGTCATCCAGCTTTTGCCGATAAACGACACCTCGGCGACTGGAAAATTCACGGATTCGTACCCTTATGCGGCGGTCTCGGCCTTTGCGCTCCACCCGATGTACCTCGATATTTTTGAGGTCGCGGGCAAAAAAGATGCGGACCTTGTCAAGTCTTTTTTGAAAAAACAAAAGACGCTGAACAGCGGACAAACCGTTGATTATGAATTGGTTATGTCCGAAAAACGAGCAGCTGCCGAGCTGCTTTTTGTCCGCCAAAAGGACGGTTTTTTGCTTGAAAAAGGCTGGCTCGATTTTTTTGAAAAGAACCGGGAATGGCTTCAACCTTACGCGGCATTCACTTTTTTGAAGGAAAAAAACGGCACAGCTGATTTCTCGAAATGGGCCACGAACGCGGTCTTTTCAAAAAAGGAGATCGAAAAATTGACCGCGCCCGGCGCGAGGGATTTTGAGAAAATCGCCTTTCATTTTTTCGTCCAATATCAATTGCACCTGCAACTTTCGGCGGCGACGGAATATTGCCACGCACAGGGCTTGATGTTGAAGGGCGACATCCCGATTGGCATTTATCGCTATTCATGCGATGCCTGGGTCGCGCCGGATTTGTACAATATGAACGCGCAAGCGGGTGCGCCGCCCGACGATTTTGCCGAAAAAGGCCAAAACTGGGGCTTCCCGACCTACGATTGGGCGCGGATGAAAAGCGACGGGTTCGCATGGTGGCGGGCGCGTTTTGAGCAGATGAGCGCGTATTTTGATGCTTTTCGGATCGACCATATCCTTGGTTTTTTTAGGATTTGGGCCATCCCGCTCGATGCGGTCGAGGGCATTTTGGGGCGGTTCGACCCTTGTTTGCCCGTCTCGGAGCGCGAGTTTTTGCAAAATGAAATCCCGTTTGACCGCGACCGTTTTTGCCGGCCATATATCACGGATGCCGTTTTGGCCGAAACTTTCGCCGATCACGCTGACCGCGACCTTGTGAAAATGCAATGCCTCGACCGCCGCCCGGACGGACTTTTTGACCTGAAACCGGAATTTGCGAACCAACGCGCCGTCGAATCTTTTTTTGAAAAACAGGAAATGACCTCACAGGCCGGGGCCCTCAAACAGGGCCTTTTTGACCTGATCACGAACGTCATTTTGTTCGAGCGGACGGATGGTTCGGGCTTTGATTTCAGATATGGGATTGAAAAAATTTCGAGCTTTTTGCACCTCCCGAAAACACTCCAATCGCGACTTAACTCGCTGTATATCAACTACTTCTATCAACGGCAGGACAATTTTTGGCTCGCCGAGGCGATGGAAAAACTGCCAGCCCTCAAACGTTCGACCAAAATGCTGATCTGCGGCGAGGACCTCGGCATGGTACCCGGTTGCGTGCCGGGCGTGATGCAGGATTTGGGCATCCTCTCGCTCGAGATCCAGCGGATGCCGAAGGCGGCGGGCCATGCCTTTTTTCACCCAAAAGACGCGCCGTACCTCTCCGTCGTCACGCCATCGACGCACGACATGAGCACGATCCGAGGTTGGTGGGAAGAGGATCGGGCAGTTTCTCAACGTTTTTTCAATGAAATCATGGGGCAGGACGGGGCCGCGCCCTATTTCTGCGAACCGTGGATCAATCGGGTCGTCGTCGCCCAGCACCTCAATTCACCCGCCATGTGGGGCATTTTTCAGTTGCAGGATTTGATGGGCATGGACGGCGACCTGCGCCGCGAATCGCCCGAAGATGAGCGGATAAACGTCCCGGCGAACCCGAAACATTATTGG
The DNA here is from genome assembly GCA_031414895.1 of Saprospirales bacterium. Lineage (GTDB taxonomy): Bacteria > Bacteroidota > Bacteroidia > Chitinophagales > Saprospiraceae > JANOQP01. Next base: position 1,335 of record JANOQP010000635.1, on the reverse strand, counting down.
CGGTACCGGATGCACCTGACCTTGGAGGAACTGGCGGGCGAGGCTTCGTTCAATGCGGGGCTAAAAGACATGGTTTTTGAAAGCGGCCGGGGCTGATTTTCAACAAAAAAAAACCGGCTGCAACAATCATCGCAGCCGGTTTTTTTTTTAGTTGAAAAAACAAAAAACACGGTTCAATCCTTCACTTTCGAGGTCTTCCCGGCGTTCAGTTTTTCTTGCCATGTTATTAGTTCGTCCCATTTGTCGTCGTGGGCAAGTGCAGCTTGGGCAGCCCAAGTTTCGGGGTTGTGCATCGAAAAGCGCGGGCCGGCGGCATCGAGGATCTCGCGGATGGAAGCAACGGAAAGGGCGGAAAGTTGCTCGAACGAGTAGATGCCGTTCTTGTGAAAGACCTCTTCGAGCTTCGCGCCGATGCCCTCGACGACCTTCAAATCATCGACCCGGTGATGGCCGTTTGAAACGGTTTCTTCGATAATGGCGACCGTTTCGGCCCGGACATTGTCGAACTCGATGCGGTGGGCATCGACCTGCGCTTGGCTCAAATCTGTGCGTTCCTTGCGGAAATTGCGTTGCACCTCGACGTTGTGATAAACGTCCTTATCAATATATTTTTCAATAAAAATCGGCTTTTCGCGCTCAATGACCACTTCGTGGAGGACCTCGACATCGATATAGACCTCGCGCGTTACTGGCACCTCGCGCTCCGTGATAATTTCGTGGATGACCTCGACATCTTTGAATATTTCTTTCAAAACCGGAATTTTCCGCTCCACCAAAACCTCGCGGATCACCGGGACATTGCGCTCGATTATCTGTTCGCGGATGATTGGGATGTCGCGCATGAGCGTGATTTCGCGGTCCACGGGGTTGTCCACCCACCGTTCGAGGACGTTGCCGAGGACTTCGCGATCGACGATAACCTCGCGCTCGACCGGGATTTCCCGCACGATGGCGACCTCGGAAACGACCGGGCGTTCGACGATGACCTCGATAATGTTCGCGACCTCGCGGGTGAGCGTGACCTCGTAATCGACCTGTTTTTCGACGGCGGTTTCGCGGAGGAGCGGCACCTGTTTTTCGACCATGACCTCGTTATAAACGGGGACCAACGTCTCGACAAGGATTTCGTGCGCGACCGCCTTATCGACGGTGATTTCGTGGCGCACCTCCACCAAATTTTCCACATAATTATAGTGCGGCACCTGCGTCGTCAGCGTGATTTCGTGCTCGATATGTTGCTCGACCTCGCGAACGACCTGCGTGACGACCTGTTTTTCGCGGGTAATTTCTTGAACGAGCGGCACTTCGCGGTCGATAAAAACCTCCTGCACGACC
>JANOQP010000634.1:0-2177 GCA_031414895.1 Saprospirales bacterium | reverse complement strand
CCACGACAAAAAGATGGACGTTGTGGTCTTTTTCATCCGTATAAATATAGTCGTGGGCTGGCTGGTCGAGAACGGTCATGCCGTCGCCCATCGTCCATTCCCAAAATCTAATTGGCCCGCCGCCGGACTCGGAACGGTCGGTAAAACGGGTCAGGCCGCGGATGCAGGAGTCTTGTTCCCAATTAAAATCGGCCTTGATGTCGGGCCTGATTTTGACGATGACCTGTGCAGTATCGCCGCAAGTGGTGCCCGGGTTTAGGACGAGATAGCCGACATAATTGCCGGTATCGGGGAAAGTGACGGTCGCGTCCCAGTTTTTGTTGAAATCGGAGGAGGTGCCGGGGAGGGAGTCCTTTACGCCCTTCAGGTCGAAGATCCAGTACCAATTGTCGATATTGCTTTTGTAAAAGCTCTCATTTTTGATGGTCAAAGTTGAACTGCCGCAGGAAATGACCTTATAGGTGTTCAAACCGGACAACGAATCCTCGACAATATCGGCCAAAACGGTCGGCTGGCAATCGACGACATTGAACTGAAAATCGCGCCGAAGGACCGAGATCAGCACCCCGTTGCGGAATTCCTCGACACAAACGCCGACGACAAATTGCCCCAGAATCTGCGGTTTCCCGGAAATGATGCCCGTGTTTGGGTTGATTGTGACGGCCGGGTTGCCGCCCATCGGCTTTGTTGCCGAAAAAGGCGCGACAAATACCACTGGCTTGAAAGTCGACGGGTTGCAGGCGGGGTCTGGCGATGCCCCGTTGCAATTGTTGGCGGGCGGGTTGTTGAGGTCGGGCCCTCCGCCGGTGAGCGGGGCGCAAAAGCTGTATTTTAAAACATCGCCGTCCAGGTCAATCGCGGAATGATCAAAAACGAGCGGGATGTTTGCGCAGATCGCGACAGGCGGAAATAGCTTGAAAGTTGGGCCGTTATTGTTCAATTGCTGCGCGTTCGGGGTCAGTTCCACCGAAAAGGTCGCGCCGACATCGCCTGGCGTGGCGATATTGTTGATGGTCACATTGCGGCAGCAGCGTTGGTAAATGATATGATACGGGGTATTTTTTACCGGAAGGTCGACCGTAAATTCATAAAGGCCATGCTCAACCTGTACGTCCGGCGGGGCGGTCAAACAGGGGCTGGCGAGGTCGACGGGGATTTTCCCCATGTTTTGCAACGGCACTTTGAGGTTCAGGAAAAGTAGGTAGACACCCGGCGAAGTCTCCTCATAAATGGTGACCACTGCGTCCGGATCGAGCGGTGCGCTGGTGCTGCCTGAATTGGCATCGCGATAGACGTTCATCGTGAACGCCCATTTTTTGGCATTGGCCGTAGCGCCCGGGCCGAGGTATTTGTAAGAAAAATCGCCGCCGACGATATGCTTCGCCTCCAAAACGAGCGGGCAAATACAAAGGGCCAAAAGCAGCAAGATCGGTTGATGTAACTTGTTTTTCACAGTCGAAATAGTTTGAAATTCGTTGGTTGCAGATTGTTGGTCATAAGTTTGCCCCCGATAAACGCAAAACCGGGGCTTCCCGGCATAAATTTTTCCGTAAAAATTCGCCCAAAAGTAGCTTAACCATGATGTTTTTGAGAGACGACCTGCCCGAAATAGCCAAAATCCTGAAAAAAGGCGGCGTGATTTGCACCCCGACCGACACGATTTGGGGGCTCAGTTGCGACGCGACGAACGAACTGGCCATCGCCCGGATCAGCGAGATCAAACAAAGGCCGCCCGAAAAAGGGTATGTGGTCCTCGTTTCGAGCATCGATATGTTGAAGGAATACGTCCCGTTCGTCCCGCCGAGGCTCGAAACCTTGCTCGATTTTCACCTGCGGCCATTGACCGTTATTTATGAGGAGGCGGAAAATTTGCCAAAATTGGCCCTCGCGCCCAACGGATCGGCGGCCATCAGGATTGTCCGCGACGAGTTTTGCAAACAGTTGATCGAAGAACTGGGCAGACCGATTATCTCGACCTCGGCCAATTTGGCGGGCGAGGATTTCCCAAAAAACTTTGGTGGCATTTCGAGTGATATTTTGCAAGCCTGCGAATATGTCGTCCGCCACAAACAACGCGACACGGCCCTCGGCGAGCCATCGACAATCGGAAAATTGGATTCCTTTCAGGAACTGGAGTTCATACGGGAATAAAAAAACGGAATTATCTACCAATTGGG
>JANOQP010000633.1:0-3717 GCA_031414895.1 Saprospirales bacterium | reverse complement strand
GATCATTTGCCGGATTTTGAGTGCCTCGAACGGGTTGGGTTCGCGGTGAAAAAAACGTTTGTAGGTTTTCAGCACAAAAACATCGAGGTCGCTGCGCATCGCCGCATCGGTCGGCACGGGCAGGTCGGTGCGGTTGAGCATCTGGCGCACGACGAGGTCGGTAACGAGCTTTTTGTCGTTCGAGGCGGCGAGGTCGACCAGCGTTTGGTTGAGCATCGAGCCGTTTATTGGTTTCCCGAAAAGGTCGTTGTGGACGTTCGCGATGAACTCAAGGTCCTGTTTAAGGGCCTCTTTATTGACCGTGTTCAGCGAAATTTGCTGTTGGTTTATTTCATAAATCCGGGTCACGTCTTTGTTGCAGCTTCCCAAAAAGAGGCCGAAAAAGAGCATAAACCATTGAAAATCAATCCTTTTCATAAAATGAGATTTTTGTCTGAACTGTGATTTTGTATGATTCATATTATTGCGTTGATTTTATGATTGCGTTGAATTCGATGCAATCAAATCAATCATAAAAATCAAAAGAATCAAAGTTCAGACAACCATAAAATCAGATCCCCAAAAAGTCGTCCGACCCCAAGACCGCCCGTTGCAAGGCCTGATAATCGTGCGTCGCGACCCAGTTTGGTACCAGTTTTTGCAGTTCCGCCGCCGTCGGTTCGCGATAAAGATAACTGCGAAAAAGCCAGCGGACCTGCCCCTCGTGGTATTCGCCGGAGGCAAAAAAGACCGATTTTAGCTCGTCGAAACTGGCAACGGCCTTCCCAAAAAAGATGGTTTCGTAGGTCGAAAACGCGCTGTTGTACTGGTCGATCTCGCCGAGGGTCGGTTCGCGGAGCATGAATTTGGCCATCGCCGCTTCGAGCCAATTGTTGCTCACGCCGTTTTCGTAGATGAAGATCATGTTGTCGGCCAGCCGTTTTTGGAGTTCGACGACGTCGATTGTGCCATCGAGCCATGCCTCTTTTGCGGCGTCGAGGAGGTTGATACGGTCGAGGTCGCGCTGCAAAATGTTGTGCTGCGTCGCGAAATCGGGGTTGTTCACCTTCGCCGTAAAATCGTCGCGCAGGTAGTCGATATAGCCCTGGTCGTCGGCGCGGTTGCCGCAGAGCAGGAGGTTTTCGAGTGAAAAATGCCAGGCGCGGTACTCCGGTTTTGCCATCAAAGTTTTCAAAAAAACTTCCCGGTCAGTTGGCGAAACATTGTCGGCCCGCAGTTGCGCAAAGCCCGCCGAAAACTCCGCTGCCGTCGGCAAACGCCCAAAAAGCTGCAAAAAACAGTTGTTCACATAGTTTTCGACGACTATGTTTTCGACCGTAGGATCGGGCGGCGGCTCGTTGCCGGTAAAGATTTTTTCCTTTTTGCAACCGAAAATAAGGAGCGCGAGGGCTAAAAAGAGCGGAATTTTCATGGTCGATAGCGGCTCTTTGATTTTGATTTTGAGCTTGATTTTGAATTTACTTCACTTCGTCCGCATCCGAATGATCGGACAGATCACCTCCTCCAACGAGATCCCGCCGTGCTGGAAAGTGTTTTTGTAATAATTGTTGTAGTGGTTGTAGTTGTTCGGGTAGAGGAAAAACAGGTCCTCTTTGGCAAAGATAAACGTGGAGCTCATGTTCGGCTTCGGGAGCCCGACCGTTTTTGGGTCGCGGATGGCAAGCACGTCGCGCGGCTCGAATTGGAGGTTTCGCCCCACTTTATACCGCAGATTGGTCGTCGTTTCTTTGTCGCCCACCACTTTCGATGGCTTTTGGACCCTGATCGTGCCGTGATCGGTCGTTACGATGAGCTGCACGTTTCGGTCGGCGATCTTTTGGAGCGCGGCCCAAAGCGGCGAGTGCAAAAACCACGAGCGTGTCAGTGAACGGTAGGCCGTTTCGTCGCCCGCGAGCTCTTTCAGGACCTCCATTTCCGTCCGCGCATGGGACAGCATGTCGATAAAATTATAGACGATGACGGTCAGTTCGTTGTTCAGATAATTGAGGATATTGTCCTGCAACAGCCGCGCGTTGTTCACATTCGTGATCTTTGTATAGTCCCATTTGACCTCGCGGCGGATGGTCCGCTTCAATTGTTCGCCCAAAAAAAAGTCCTCGAACATATTTTTTCCGCCCTCTTCCGTGTCATTTTTCCACTTGTCGGGGAATGCCTGTTCAATCTCGGACGGCATCATCCCGGCGAAAATCGCGTTGCGCGAATACTGCGTCGCAGTCGGCAAAATGGAGTAAAAAATGTCCTCTTCCTCTGTTTTGAAAACCTCGTTGAGGATCGGTTCGATGATTTTCCATTGATCAAAACGGAGGTTATCGAGCAGCAAAACCACTGTCGGCACTTCCCGCGAAAGGCGCGGAAAAACATGGTTGCGCATCAAATTATAGCTCATCACGGGCGCGTTCGAGTTGTTTTTGTCGAGCCACCCGGTGTAGTTTTTCATCACGAACTTGCAAAACTCGGCATTCGCCTCGGCCTTTTGGTTGGCCAAGATCTCGCCCATTTGCGTCCCCTGACTGGCGTCGAGCTTCAGTTCCCAGCTGATGATCTTTTTGTAGATCTCGGCCCATTCCTTGAAGTTCAGCCCCATTTGCATCTGCATGAAAATCTGCCGGAAGTCCTGTTGGTACCCGCTGTCGGTTTTTTCGCGGACGAGGCGTTTGTTGTCGATTGTCTTTTTGAGCGAGAGCAAAATTTGGTTCGGGTTGACCGGCTTGATCAAATAATCGGCAATCTGCGAACCAATGGCCTCCTCCATGACGTGCTCGGCCTCGTTTTTCGTGATCAAAACGACGGGGATGGCCGCGTTGAGGGCCTTTATTTTGGGCAAAACCTCCAGCCCGGTCATGCCCGGCATGGATTCGTCCAAAAAAACGACGTCGAAATCACCGTGCGCTGTGAACTCGTCGAGCGCGTCGTGGCCGTTGGTGACCGTCGTCACGTCGTAGCCTTTTGCCTGCAAAAACAGGATCTGCGGTTTCAGGAGGTCGATCTCGTCGTCGGCCCAAAGTATCTTGATTTTTTCCATGTTTTGATTGAATTGGTTGAGTTTGTGTTTGGACAGATAACCCGAAACGGCAATTTTAATTGCCCGGGTTTTTTTGCCGCCCGGTTTTTTCGTCAGATCATCGCGGGCGTTGATTTTCCTCAAAAAAAAACCGTCGTATGTTGCAGCCGATCCCACAACCGGCCCTGCCTTTTTGTTGGACGAAAAAAGAAATGGGTGCTTTTTTTCGCACGTTACTAAAAAGGTGCATGGCGAAAGAATGGCCCGAACTGCGGGTTTTGCCCGGGTCGGCAAAGTGGCGCTTTGTTGGCTTCAAAAGGCCGAAATGCCTTTTTTTTAGCAAATTTTCTACCTAAAACGTGAAAATCATGATTCTCTACATCAAACACGATATCCATGAGGTCTGCAAAAAGGTGCTCCAAGAACAATTGGACCGGTCGGGGCTGGCCTATACCCTGAAAGGATTTGCAGAGGTGGAACTGCATAATGAGATCGATATTCAGTCGTTGAAAGGGTTGTTGGCCCGATTGGGCGAGTACGGAATGGGGATCGTTGAAAGCGAGAAGAGCATCATCGTCCAACGGACAAAGGACGCAATCGTGGAAATGGTCCATGACGGGGACAACCTGCCCGAATCGACCATGTCGGCCTATTTGGCGGAAAAACTGGGGTTCAGTTATGGCCGCCTTTCGAGCCTTTTTTCGGAAACCACCTAC
>JANOQP010000632.1:0-2469 GCA_031414895.1 Saprospirales bacterium | reverse complement strand
ACAGAACTCTCGACCTGCAAAAACTGCATCTCATAAAGCTCCCGGTACCGCCCGTTTTCGTTCAAAACAAGCTCGTCGTGCGTCCCAAATTCGATGGCCTCGCCGCGCTGCATGACCAAAATTTTCGACGCGTGGCGGATGGTGGAAAGTCGGTGCGCAATGATGATGGACGTGCGACGGTCGATCAGTTTTTCGATGGCGAACTGGATAACGCCTTCCGTTTCGGGGTCAATGGACGAGGTTGCCTCGTCCAAAATCAAAATGTCCGGCTCGAAAACCAGTGCGCGGACGAACGAAATCAACTGCCGCTGGCCCATCGAGAGCGTCGCCCCGCGCTCCTGCACCTGATAATCGTAGCCGCCCGGCAGCCGCTCGATGAACTCGTGCGCACCGATCATTTTGGCCGATTCGATGGCATTTTCGCGCGAAATACTGGCATCGCGGAGGGTGATGTTTTCCAAGACCGTCCCGCTGAAAAGAAAGACATCCTGCAAAACGACCGCGATCCGGCGGCGCAAATTGAACAGGTCGTGCTCGCGCAAATCCACCCCGTCGACCCGGATCCGCCCGCCCTTTATTTCATAAAAACGGTTCAAAATGCTGATGATCGTCGATTTTCCGCTGCCCGTCGAGCCGACAATGGCCAAAGTTTGCCCCGGTTGGATGTTGAACGAGACGTTTTTGAGGATTGGCGTGTCCTCGATATATTCAAAATCGACGTTTTCAAAAGAAACCTCGCCGCGCAGTTTCGGGGGCGAAAATTGCCCCGTATTTTTGATGACCTCGTCGCTTTCGAGCAATTTAAAGACCCGTTCGGCGGCGATCAGGCCCATTTGCAGCGTATTGAACTTGTCCGCCAAAAGGCGAATGGGCCGATAAAGCATCGAAATATAGAGCGGAAAGGCGATCAACGTGCCGAGCGTGACCTCCTCGCGCATCACGCCGCCCGCGCCGTACCAGACCATGAGGCCGAGCGAGACCGCCGAAATGATATCGACGACCGGGAAAAAAACGGCGTACGCATTAATCGAATCGAGGTTGGCGCGGGTGTAGTCGCGGTTGATTTTTTTGAACTTTTCGGCCTCCTGTTTTTCCGCGTTGAAGATCTGAACGACGCGCATCCCCGAGATCCGCTCCTGCAAAAACGCGTTCATCGAGGCGATATGGTTGCGGACGCGCTCGTAGCTTTTGCGGACGCTCTCCTTAAAATAATACGACCCCAAAATGAGCAGCGGGAACACCGACAGTACGATCAGCGTCAGTTTCCACGACAAAAAAAGCATGAAACCGAGCACGACCACGATGTTCAAAAGGTCGGAAACGATGGTCACCGAGCCTTCCGTGAAAATGGTGTTGATCGCCTCGACGTCGTTGATCGTGCGGGTGGTGCTTTGGCCGACTGGCGTGCGGTCGAAATAGCGGAGGTTGAGCGAGTTGATATGGTTGAAAGTGCGCACCCGGAGGTCGCGGATGACCGATTGGCCCATCCAATTGGCCTTAAAAAGGAAAAAATAGCGCAAAATGACCTCCAAAATGAGGGTGCCAAATATGGCGGCGAGCATCCATTTCATGCCCGAAACATCCTGCACCATGATATGCTCATCGACCATTTTTTCGATCAAAAAAGGCCGCATGACCGCCAGCGGGGCCAGGGTGCAGGCCAATGTCGCAGTCAAAAAGAGGGTCTTTTTATAGGGTTTTGCCAGCCGCAAAACTTTGCCGAGCAGGCCGTAGTCGAATTTTTTCTGTTTTGGTTGATCCGCCATTTTTGGGAAACGTGTTTTTCGGCAGAAAGTTGAGCCGGGGGGAAGGTCAGACAAGATTGGCCAGGACCGTCTCAAAACCGACCAGCACATCCTCGCCGGAAAGTGTTTTCTCAAACGGCACGACCTCGACGACCAGGTTGTTTGCCCGGTAAATGCGCGTCGTTTTGGCGGTCGGGTCGATCAGCCAGCCGAGGCGGCAACCGTTTTCCATGTACTCGTCCATTTTCTCCTCCACTTTTGAAATCCGGTCGGAGGCGGAACAGATCTCGACAACGAAATCGGGGCAGATATTGGCGAACTTCCCTTTTTCGCTTTTTGAAAGTGCGGCCCAACGCTCTTTTGCGATCCATGAAAAATCGGGCGAGCGGATTGCGCCGTTCGGCAACGTGAAACCTGTGGACGAGTCAAAGCTGGTGCCGGTCCGCAGTTTTCTGTTCCATGAAGTTGGCTCAAAATTGAACTCCATGTTGAAGTTCCCGGTATCTGAATGTGTGGGCGGCATAATGATGAGGTGTTTGTTTTTGTCCCTTTCGATGCGGTAATCCGGGTTGTCGCGGCAGAACCTCATAAAATCGGCATCCGACATCGGTTTCATGGCGATGTTGATGGGTTCTGGGTAGTCAAATGCTTGAATGGCAACCATGTCCTGTTTTTATTTTGAGCAAATTGTAGCTATTTGGTCACCAGCCCCAGAGGGGCGAAA
>JANOQP010000631.1:0-2232 GCA_031414895.1 Saprospirales bacterium | reverse complement strand
CCCGAAACCGCCAGCGCGTGCATCGAACCGGTCTCGATATATGCGCTTTTTATCTCGTCAGAAAGGTCGGATTTGTAGCCGATCAAAAGTGCGCTCGCGACCGCATATTCATTCGCCGTCGGGAAGTGTTTTCGCAGGGTTTTCAAAAAAAGGTCGCGGCAATCATAGGCCATTTTCCAAACGGGGTTGCCGCCGTTTTCGGGCAGCCGCTGAATGTCATTATTTGAGATAAAACATTGATAATGAACATTTTGGAAATGCAAATATCGCTGATAATTGAACCCGCCCGGATTTAGCGGCGGCGGCACGGGCTGGATGTTTCCTTTTAAAATCAGGAGGTCGCCGTATTTTAACCCCATCTCAATGAGGGTCGTGTCGAGATAAATCAGGGCATTCCCGGAGCAGTTTTTTAGGGAATCCGCGGCCGCTCCGATGGCCCGGATTTGGCAGCGGGCGCGAAGTTTTTTGGCCGTCCGGGCAGGTGGTTCGCCCAATTTTGCGACGAAAAAATGCACCTCTGCTGCCGGCTGGTTTTTGGAAAAATGGTCGGCTGCGTTCTTTTCATTTTGATAAAAAACGAGCTGCCAGCCGAGAAAAAAAAGAAGCCCGGCGGTCGAATATCCAAAAACGTTTTTGGTCTCGAAACGCCATTTTTGGTACACCAAAATGCCCAAAAAAGCAGTCGCGGCAATCAAAAGCAAACTGGGGACCTGGGTGTTCAACCCCGAAAATTCGCCAAAAAGGATGCCCAAAACCAACGGCAAGAGCAAGCGAAAAAAGGGGTAAGCGTGTGGGTTCATAAAATGAAGGACGTTTTGTCGGCTATAAAATTCCGAAACTGCGCCGAGATTTTTATCGGCCCGTTCTATCTTTGGCCACATTTTTATTTAGAAAATACTAAAAAAATAAATCTAAAATCATGGCGAGCGCAATCCGGATGCCCAAATTGAGCGATACGATGACCGAGGGGAACCTCGTCAAATGGTACAAAAAAGTAGGCGATAAAGTGGAAAAGGGCGACATCCTCGCCGACGTCGAAACCGACAAGGCGACGCAAGAAATCGAGAGTTTTTCGGCGGGCATCCTCCTGCACATCGGCATCGAAAGCGGCCCGGTGCCGGTCAACAGCGTCATCGCGGTCATCGGAAAAGTGGGCGAGGACATTTCCCCGCTCATCGGCGGAGGCCCGGTGCAACCTGCCGCTAAAACCGCCCCTGCCGAGCAATCTTCGACCCAACCAGCAGTTGCCGCTGCCCAACCTGTCGCGACCGTTTCTGCGCCAGTCGTCGTCGCCGCGCCAGTTGCGGAGGCCGAAAATGGCCGATTGAAAGCATCGCCGTTGGCAAAAAATATGGCTGCCGTCGCGGGCCTTGATATTTCAAATGTGGAAGGGTCCGGCGACAACGGTCGCATCGTGCGGAAAGATGTCGAGGCATTTTTGAGCGCGAAACCTGCCGAAAAACCCGCTCCGATGGCCCCAGTTTCGGTCGCGGCGGGCGGTTTTGAGGATTTTCCTGTCTCGCAAATGCGGGCGGTCATCGCCCGTCGGTTGGGCGAAAGTTTGTTCACCGCGCCCCATTTTTATTTGACCGTCGAAATCTTGATGGACAAAATCATGGAGGCGAGGGTAAAAATGAACGAGGTTGCAACGGTGAAAATTTCGTTCAACGACCTCGTCGTGAAAGCCGTCGCGGCCTCGCTCAAACAGCACCCGAACATCAACAGCTCCTGGCTCGGCGACAAGATCCGTCGTTATAATTATGTCAATATCGGCGTCGCGGTGGCTGTCGAGGACGGGCTTTTGGTGCCGGTCATCAAAAATGCAGACCAAAAATCGCTGACCCAGATCAACCAAGAGGTCAAAATTTTGGCCGAAAAAGCAAAATCGCGCAAACTCTCGACCGACGAAATGACGGGCAACACGTTCACCATTTCCAATTTGGGGATGTTCGGCATCGAAGAATTTACAGCCATCATCAACCCGCCCGATGCCTGCATCCTCGCGGTGAGCGGCATCCAGCAAAAACCGGTGGTCGAAGCCGGGCAAATCGTGGTTGGCAACACGATGAAAGTGACGCTTTCATGCGACCACCGTGTGGTGGACGGGGCGACGGGCGCGGCGTTTTTGAACACCTTGAAAGGTGTTTTGGAAGAGCCGATGCGGATGTTGATTTGAGTAAAAAATCAAGCCGCGTGGTTGTCGCTCGTAAGGGTCGCAGACCCTTACGAGCG
>JANOQP010000630.1:0-3928 GCA_031414895.1 Saprospirales bacterium | reverse complement strand
AAAAATCACCGTTCAGACAACAATCAAAATTTGTAGGAAAGCCCGGCGAACCAGGTGATGCCGTTAGCATAGGTCACTTTGTCGAGGTAACCAAGTTGGGGCAGTTTTGAGGCATCGGTCGTCGCATCGATCGGATATTTTGTTGGGTTCCAGCTCGATTCCCAGCCGCTCAAAAGGTATCTGTTGTTCAGGATATTGCTCACGCCAATGTTCAGGTAGAGGAAATTGCGCTTGAACTTCCAGCTTTTCCCGCCAAAAAAATCGAGCGTGTAGGCCGCCGGGGCCGACCCCTGTTCGAGCGCCGCCGAGCGCAGGGACGGGTTTTTCTCCAATCGGGCCACGGCCTCCGCGTTGTGCCGGAAAGCGAGCATATCGAACCACCGCTTGTCCGACCAGTTGCCCGTGATGTTCACATAGGTATGTTTGGGCAGGTCATATTTGATGGTCATCGTGGCAGCGGATTGCGGGCCGCGTGTGCGCTTGTTCTTAAAAAAAGTGGGCGTGCCGTCGGGTGTGAGCGCGAGGCCGTTGTTGTCCTCGTAGGTGTATTGCAACGGGTTTGACGTATAGACATAATCGCCAAACGAGCCAGCTATGCTGACCGTCATCGACGTTGTGAGCTTGGCCTCGATACCGCCCTCGATGCCGATGTGCCGCTCGTCGAGTCCCGCGACCGAGGAATTGGCAAAACCATTGCCCGACAGGAAGCTGCGCGTCAGGGCCTGGTCCTGAATGTTGGCGTAAAAACCCGTCAAACGGCCCTTCCAATATGGCGTGCGGAGCAAATATCCGACCTCGGCGGTCTGCAATTTTTCGTTGGTCAAGTTCGGGACACCGGAGTCCCGTGAGCGCACCGAAACATAGGCATTCCGGAACTGCGGCGCCCTTTCCATCACGCCGCCGTTGGCATATATATAATGTGCGCCCGAAATTTTATAGGTCAATCCGGCCTTCACGCCATAAGTTGGGAAAGTATGGACCTCGCCCTTTCCGAGCGAATTGTCGGGGAATTTCCCGTTTTTGACCTTGCCCTCGCGCCAAAACTGGGTCTGGCCACCCGTTACCGAGGCAAAAAGGTCGACTTTTGAAAGCACCAATTGGCCCTGCAACCACGCCGAACCGGTGCGGATGTTTTCGTCAAAATCAAAATCGTACCGCTCGCCAACTTTTACGGCACGGTTGGGGTTGAGCACGTCGAACTGGCGGAAATCGGCATTGTATTGCTGGTCGGGGTCTTGTTGGGCATACCTGTCCCAGTTCATGAAAAAGTCGCCGCCGAGCAGATCCTCGACGACCTTGTAGTTTTGGCCGACATAATATTGATACGAGCCGCCGCCCTGCACCGTGAACCGGTCATTGACCACATGGTTGATGATGGTATTGAAATTGGCCTCCGTGTTGTCGGTGCGCTGGTTGCCCAAAATGACGAGGCTCCGGTTGCCGACGGCATTTGGGTTGTATTTCAACACCTCGGGATCCACGTTCGCGTAGTTTATAGCGTAAAATTGGTCCCATTTGATTTGACGCTCCGCCTCGTTGCCGGAAAGGAGAGCGGCCTGTTGGGCTTCTTGGGCATCGCCATATTGGGCATGGTGCGACGGGATTTTTTTGTAATAATCGGCTCGTGGGTCTTCGGCATTGCTCCAGTCGAGCCCGGTGAACTCCCGTGGACCGGTCTGAACAGAGACCGCGGTGATCCATTTTGTTTTTTCCGAAAAATCATGGTCAAACCGCATGATCGCGATCGGCTGGTGCTGCCGGGAGACGGAGGCGCTGCGCACCTTGCCCTGTTGCAGGCCCCAGAGCGGGTTGTAATATTTGTCGGCCGCGACGTCGAACATTTCATAATAGCTGCCCGTCGCCCGGCCCCGCTCGCTCTGCGCGGCAAGCACCGTGAAATCGAGCATACTTTTCTTCCCCAATTTTTTATCGACCGAAAGGAAATAGGAATATCCATCAAAAAAGGTACCCGGCTGATAGCCCTCGTTGGCCCATCGGCGGCTTGCGCTTGCCGAAACGGCCCAGCCATTTGCCATTAGTCCGGTGCTGTAGGTCGCCATCAAACGGTGGTCGTATTGGCGGTTTGAATTGGCGTAGCCGGCGCGGATCTGCTTCCGTTGGCGCGATGCCCGGCAGTCGATAATGGTGGAGCCGCCGATGCCTCCGAATGTGTATTCGGTCGGTTCGAGGCCCACGGAATTGTCGCGGGCGCGCATCACATCGTTGAGGCCGCCAAATTCGGAGAACGTCCCGAAGCCCGTTTCCGGGTCGTTCATCGGGATGTAGTTCAAAAAAAGCAGGGTGTTTTCGCCGTCATAACCGCGCGGTTGGAAGCGGAAGGCGAACAAATTGAAGCCCGCCCCATTGAGGAAAATATCGCGCGACGCGCCGAGGGCGGACGAGACATCGTTGTTGCCCTGCGTCTCGCTGTCGGCCTCGTCGAGCGTGACGGTCGGGAGGTCGTCGCTGCCAGACGGGGCATCGGCCTCGATTTTTCGCATCGAAATGACCAGCCCTTTCGCGGTCGCCTTGCCAATCTGGACGGTCTGTTCGACCGGGTTGTAGCCGTCGAGGACGACGATGAGGGTGTAGTTCCCCTTTTTCGGGATCTTGGTGAGGTTGAACGAGCCGTCCTCTCCGGTCTCGTCGCTGACCTTTGTTTTTTCGAGCCGGACAAGTGCGCCCTCGATGCCCTTCAAGGTGACGGCATCCTGCACCACGCCTTTCAACGAGGATTGCGCCCAAGCCCCGAAGCCCGTCGAAACGAGGAGGAAAAGGGTAAATAGTTTGTGTTTTAGCATTGAAATGGATAGATTTTTTAAAGAAGTTTCGGGTTTTGAGTTTTGCGTTTCGAGTGGCCCAGTTTCAAGTTTTTTGGTTGTGGGAAAACTTCATGCTCAAATCTTTTCAACTCGAAACTTTACAAGCAACGGGTGCGAAGGTAAAAAAACAATGCGATGCCCAGTCCCGGTTTTGTTCGTTAAGTTTAGGTAAATAGGGGGCGGGAATGCGAGGCGGTTCACTTCCTTTGGGCCACAATTTTCACCAATTTTTTTCAATGAAATATCTGTCGATCCTCATTTGCCTCCTTTCCACGACCCTTCTTTTTTCACAGGAAAAGGAAGAAAAAAAATTCAAGGTCGCCGCCATCGGTTTTTACAACCTCGAAAACCTGTTCGACACCGTGGACATTGCCACGAAGAACGATGTCGATTTCACGCCGACGGGGCGGCTCCTTTGGAACACCGAAAAATACGTCCAAAAACAGTCGAACATGGCGCGCGTCGTCTCCGAGCTGGCCACCGAGCTCAACCCCGACGGCGTCGCCATTTTGGGCGTTGCCGAAATCGAGAACCGGAAAGTTTTGGAGGACCTCGTCGCCCAAAAGCCCCTCAAAAGCCGCAACCTCCAAATCGTCCAATATGATTCGCCCGACGATCGGGGCATCGATGTCGCGCTGCTCTACCACCCAAAATATTTTGAGCTGAAAGGCTCGAAAACCTATACCGTCAAATTGATTGACCCGCAAGACGGCCAATCAAAACGGGCCACGCGCGATATTTTGCTCGTGAGCGGATTGTTCGACGGCGAAATGACCCATGTTTTGGTGAACCACTGGCCCTCGCGCAGCGGTGGCGAAAAAGTAAGCGAACCGGGTCGGATGATGGCCGCAGCAGTTGCAAAGCAAATCATCGACTCGCTTTATGAGACCGATGAGCACGCCAAAATTGTGCTCATGGGCGACCTCAACGACGACCCTTTTAATGCGAGCATGAAAGGCGTTTTGAAATGTTCCGATTCGCCCAAAAAGCTGCCCAAAAAAGGGCTTTATAACCCGATGGAAAAAATCCTGAAAAAAGGCACCGGCACGATGGCCTATCGTGACGCGTGGAGCCTGTTCGACCAAGTGGTGATCTCGCGGCCTTTG
>JANOQP010000629.1:0-7022 GCA_031414895.1 Saprospirales bacterium | reverse complement strand
CGATGAATTCAGCGAGCGCGGGCGCAAAGGCCCCGCCCAAAATTTGTCGCAGCATCCGGGCTGCGATCGGCGAACAAATGGGCCAATTTTCGTTCAAAAAAACGGGCGGCGCGGCATTTTCCTTTTTTAAAAACAAATGCCCGGCGCGGCGGACGCGACCCTCGACGGCGGCCAAACCGAGCAGTTTTTTGGCACGCTCTCCATTTTCGGGGAGGCCAAGTTCGCCGGCGGCTGCATCGAGCCGGTCCGTTTTTGGGGCGCGGGCGGTGCCAATGATGGCGTGTTTCAGGATCTCGTCGCGGATTTGCATGGGGCGAAGAAAATGTATTTTTGGGAACGGCCACAAATTGGTCGCGTGCGCAGAAAACGGGCTTGGATTTTGGCGCTTTTTGTTGAAAATTTGCAACTCGATAAAAAAATTTTGCCGCATGAAAAATCTCGCCACGCTCGCGTTCCTCCTCTTTTTTTGCACAAAAATCGGCTTTTCGCAATGCCTCGCCGGGCATTTCACGGTCGGCGGCATCGCGCCCGATTTCCCGACGGTGCAGGCCGCCATCGACACTTTCGTGGCTCGCGGGGCTTGCGACACGGTCTGGTTCGACATCCGGCCGGGCATTTACGCCGAACAGATCGAGGTGAAGAGCAGCCCGCTCTCGTTTTACAAAACCATTGTTTTGCAGCCCGACCCGGCGTTCACGGGCGGCGAAGTGCGGTTCACATGGCCCGCCTCGGCCTCGCCGACGGATCCCAATTATATCGTGAAGCTCAACCCGTCGCCCGGTTTTTACCTAAAAAACCTCGATTTTGAGCGCACAAACTCGGCGGGGCTGCCCTTTTCGCGCATCGTCGAAATTGCGAACGGCTATGTGAACACCTTCGACGGCTGCCGTTTTTTCGGCAAAAAATACGCCACGACGACCACCGATTCGACCCAAACTGCAATCGTGGCGAACACCGACGGTTTCGAGGCCGGGCAGATCAGTTTCAAAAATTGCCTGTTCGACGGCGGGTCGTGGGGCTTTTATTTGCGGGCCGCGGCGGGCGTTTATGGTGATTTGAAGGTCATTGATTGCCAATTTTTGGGCCAGCCATCGGGCGCGCTTTTCGCCCAAAACCAAAAGGGTTTTGAGGTCCGCCGTTGCAAATTCGACCTCGGCATCGACGAAACGGCCGTGGCGCTCAATTTTCAGGGCTGTTTAACGCCGATTTTTGTTGCCCAAAATTCGATAAAAACGACCGGCGACGGGCTGCGGGCGGACGGGTTTTTGATTTCGGACTGGCAAAACCAGTTCATGGTTGCGCACAATTTTTTCATCAACCCAAACGGCCGGGCGGCTAAAATCGCGGGGGGGGCATATGGCACAAACCTGTCTTTTGTATGGAACTCGCTGCGTTCAAAAAACGGCCTCGAAGCGGGCCATTTGATCGAATCCGTTTCGTTCAACAACCAGATCTTAATTGCCTGCGGGAATATTTTTGACATCGAAAACGGCCCAGCCATGCGGCTATTGACCCAAAAAGAGCTGGATTTTGGCGTTTTTCAGTCAAACTGTTTTGTGCCGAAGGCAGGGCAGCCGCCCGTTGTGGAGCAAGTTGACGTTCAAAAAACTTGGGCCTTCGACGACTGGCAGACCGGGCAGCGCGAGCTTTATTCTGTGCAAAAACAGGTGGTTTTTGCCGCGCCCGACGACCTCCATATTGTTCCAAACGATGCTGACCTGAACGGGCGGGGCATCGGTTTTGGCATTTATGCCAACGAATTTTTCGATATAGATGGCGATGCGCTTTCCGCAAATTGGCCCGATATCGGTGCCGACCAATTTGAGCTGCCCGTCGCCAACGGTTCGATCTACGCGCTTTCGCCGACCGTGGAACTGGACTGCGGGCAACCGCTAGCCGTGCGTTTTTCGCTCAAAAATGAGGGCGAAACAGTGCTGACCTCGGCCTTGATTTCGTGGACAATAGACGGCATCGCGCAGACGAACTTCAACTGGACGGGCAATTTGCCCATCGCGGGGGCGGACACTTTTGAGGTCGGGCAGTTCCCGGTTTCGCCCGGCGGGGTCAATTATTTTGAGGCAAAGATCTTGGCAATCGATGGCAAAACAGACCTTTATGAGGGCCATAACGTTGCCCAATTTTTGACCGGGGCAGGGCTCGCGGGCGACCTCACGGTCGGTTTCGGGGGCGATTTTGAGACGGTTTTCGACCTTCAAACCCGGCTCGACCAGTTCGGGGTTTGCGGGCCGGTGCGGCTGCTTTTTTTGCCCGGAAAATTTGACGGGCCACTTTTTTTGAAACCCGATTTGGGACTTTCCGCCACGAAAACGCTCGAAATTGCGCCATTCGGTGGGCAAAAAGGGGCTGTTTTTTGGGAGTCGATCAATTTTCCGAACATCAGAATCGTCGGCGCGGCCCATGTCTCCATTCACGACATGGATTTTATTTCGGGGCTGAGCGGCTCTGTTTTCGCGGAAAATTCAAAGAATATTTCAATCGAAAACTGCGCCTTCCGCGGCCCGGCAACGATTGGCACCGGCCAGCCGCTTCGGCTCAATTACACGGACTCGGCGACGGTGCGCGGCTGTCATTTTTTTTACAAAACGAACGGGGTGCTGCCCAATTTTTGCAACGGCCTCGTGGTTGAAAACTGCCGGTTCGACCACGACGGAAATGCGGTGCAAGCATTCGCTTTCAACCTTTCGCAATGCAACCATGTGCGCATCGAGGGCTGCGAAATGGAGGGCGAAACGTTCATAAACACCTGCAAAAACCTCGATTTTTTGCGCAACGAAACCCGGACGGATGTGGATCTGGGCGGCACGGCCCTGCTCGCCTACGGATCCGATTCGCTGCGGGTGGCCAACAACAATTTCGCGAGCGACGACAGCGGCGACCAGCCGTTCGTGATGTTCAACCAGTGCCGGGTGCTCGATTTTGTGCACAATTCGGTGCGAAACAAGGGCTTTGGCCCGTCTTTTCAGTTCAGCCACAACGCGCCCGACCCGGGCAATTCCGTGCGGATCGAAAACAATATTTTCGTGAACGACAGCTTCGGGCACAACTATCAATGGTTCTGCGCTCCGAATCAGTTGGGCCTCGTTTCCAACCACAATTCCTTTCATGTGAAGGGCCAGTATTTTGCCAACGACGCGGTCACGGGCATCAGTTATTTCGCGCTCGGCGGTTTTGATGGCTGGTGGAAAACCGGGCTGGACTCGATGAGCGTGCTTTTTGAGCCCCCGTTTTTCTCAAAAACCGACCTGCGAATGGTCGGAAACCCGCCCGAACTGGCCGGAAAAGGGCTGTTTTTGCCCGATTTTTCCAAAAAAGACCTCGACGGCGACCCTCGGCCCATCGGCCTGCCGGACATCGGGGCGGACCAATTTGGAGGCCTCCAAACCGATATTTCGGTCGAGTGCAACAAGCCCGACCCCGGATGCCACGGCTTGCCCGGCATCTTTTTCAGGCTGAAAAATGGGGGGCCGAATACCGCCCGGCGCGTCCAACTGCGGTGGAAAATCAACGGCGACGCAACGAAACCGCCCGTCGTTTGGCACGGGGAACTGGCGGCCGGCGAATCGACCGATTGGCTGAAACTCGGCGAGCATTTTGACTGGGATTTCATGGGAAACGACCTCGAAATCTCCGCCACGGAAAGCCGCGACATCGCCGCTGCAAACGACCGTTTTGAGGCCCTCGATTTTCAGAACCGGTTGGGCGGCGAGTACACGGTCGGTGGCCTTGACGGCGATTTTCGGACGCTCGGCGATGCCGTCGGGATGCTGAAAAGTGCGGGCGTTTGCGGGCCGGTCGGACTTTTGCTGCGGCCCGTTTTGCACGAAAATGTGCAAATTTTTCCGATCCCGGGCAGTTCTGCGGTGCAAAACCTGACCATGGAACCGGAAGCGGGCGGCACGGCAATGGTCAAAATAATTGGCCTTGAAAATAAAGGGGGCAGTTTTTTGAGGTTCCACCGGCTGGGTCTTTCCACCGGTCTTTTGGTCGATCCGGCGACCGACCTGCGGTTCGACAATTGCCGCTTTTTGGACCAGTTCCTCGACAACAGCCCCTCTGACGACGGCCTTTCGTTCAAAAATTGTGCGTTCGAGGGCAGCTATTTGAGGATCGGCGGCGACCCGAACGCACAGACGTTCGACAAAAACGTGTCGTTTGAAAACTGTATTTTCGGGAACAATGCCGACGGCCCATTGAACGGCGCGGGCGACATGACGGTCAATAATGCCCAAAACTTCACCATGAAAAACTGCCGTTTCGAGCGCACGGCCAACCTGTATTTTCAATCCTTGAAAGGGAAAATCGAGGTCGCGGGCAATGTTTTTGGTTCGTCGCCGGGGCTGACGGTCGCGCTTTGCACGGCTTCGCAGGCCGACCCGATGTTGGTGAAGAACAATTTTTTCAGCTATCGTGGGCTTGCGCTGGTCTCGCCATCGACGCTGGAAGGTGCGCAACTGGATATTTTTAGTTGCAAAAACGCGCATTTTTTGCACAATTCCATGCTTTTCGAGCCAACCAACCTGCCGACCGAAAAAACAGAGGCCGTCTATATCAACAGCTCGACAGACTGCCGTTTTGAGAACAACCTCGTGAAGACGGGCGGCAACGCATGGGCCTTCGGCGGTGCGCCGTTCCCAACCTGCCCATCCGACCACAACAATTTTGACCTCGCGGCGGGCGGTTTTTTGAACGGCTTCCCGAGCAAGGCGGATTGGCTGGGGCTGACCGGGTTTGACCAAAACTCGACGCTCTTGCCCGTCAAATTTGAGGCGGAAAATGATGCCTCCGGGCAGTCGACCGACCTGCACTTGGCGACGGGCTCGCCCAATTTGCCGCTGACGACCCATGTTTTGTTGGCCGTCTCGACCGATTTTGACGATGAAATCCGGGGCGTGGCAGAGACCATCGTTGGGGCAGACGAACCGAACGCGCCGCCCGCCGCAGGCGCCGTCTGGCCCGGCGACTGCGACCGCGACAACCAAGTTTCAACGCTCGATTGGCTGCACTTGGGCCTCGCAATCGGGCAAAACCTGATTGGCCCCGCGCGCGCCGACCAGTCCATTTCGTGGTCGCCAAAATTTGCCGCCGACTGGCCCGATTCCGTCCAAAACGTGAACGCAAAACACGCCGATTGCGACGGCGACGGACAGGTTTTGGCGACAGACACGTTGGCGATCTCGCAAAATTTTGGCGATGAACATTCCATTTTGGGGCTGCCCGTTGACCGTTCGGGGACAGCCCTGAAACTCGAAATCCCGGCGGGGCCGTTTTTCGCGGGGCAAAAATTGGCCGTCCCGGTCATGCTCGGCGCGGCCGCAGAGGATTTTTACGGGCTGGCGTTCGACCTCGTTTTTTCAAAAAACTCGATTGCGGCGGGCAGTTTTTGGGTCGATTTTCAAAACTCGTGGCTCGGCCAAAACGGGGCCAATTCGATGGGTTTTTATAAAAAAAATGAATTTTTCGGCAGTTTTCCGGTCGCATTGGTCAAAACGGACGGTCAGAACGCGAACGGTTTTGGCCAAATCGGGACGCTCCATTTTGAGGTCGGCGCGGGCGCGGATTCGTTGAAAATAGACATTGCGGGGACGCGCGGCATCCAATCGGACGGGGCTGAAAAACCGGTCGCGCCCGAACAGTCCCCGGCGGTCAAGATCTTGGTCTCGCAAAAAAGCATTGCTGAAAATACGGACTTCCGGGCCCTCCCGAACCCGACCGCTGGGCCGCTTTTTTTGGAAATCTTGGAGAAAAGTCAATTTGCGAACTCGACAGAAATCACCATTTTTGACGCGCTCGGCAAACTGGTTTTTTCACAAAAAATGACGGGCGAACGGACGGAATTGCGCCTCGAAAATTTGCCCAACGGGTTTTATCAAATCCGGGTTTTGGGCGAAAAAGGTGTTCATTCGCATCCGTTTATCATTCAAAAATAAAAATTCGCCCCATGCCAATCCAATTTCTCGGCCTCCGCACCCACATCATCCACGTCGTCGACCTCGACGCGGCGAAGGCTTGGTACTCGAAAATCTTGGGCTTCGCGCCTTATTTTGACGAGCCGTTTTATGTCGGTTTCAACATCGCCGGGTTTGAGCTGGGCCTCCACCCCGGCGCAGCGGAAGCGACCACCGAGGCCAGCAATTTGGGCATTTATTGGGGCGTAGCCGATGTGGGATCTGCCATAAAAACCATGATCGAGGCGGGCGCGACGATACACGAAGAACCCGCTGAAGTGGGCGGCGGCATCGTCGTCGGTGCCGTCCGCGACCCGTGGGGGAATGTTTTTGGGGCGATCTTTAACCCGCATTTTGGGTAAGAAATTGACCAAACCGTGACCGCGCCAAACCGTCGGAGGAAGTATCTATGCGGCCTAAACCGTCCATTTTTATGTCAAAATACCTTTTTTTAGCCCTTTTTTCAACCCTTTTTGTGCAAATTGGGCTTGCCCAGACCCCGGCCAAGCCAGCCGAGCGTCACCTGAAAAATATCAAAAAACTCACCCACGGGGGCGACAACGCGGAGGCTTATTGGGCACCGAACTCCAAAAAACTGACCTTTCAAAGCAATCGCGGACTTCGCGCAGACCAGATTTTTTGGATGGACACAAAAAAAGCCGCGAAGGATTCGCTCTATAAAATGAACATGGTCTCGACGGGCGGCGGGCGCACGACCTGCTCGTATTTCATGCCCGACGGCAAGCATATTTTGTACGGCAGCACGCGCGGCGGATCGGACACCATCCCGATGCAAAAACCGGGGCCGAAGGACAAATACCTATGGGCCATTTATGACGATTTTGATATTTGGGTGGCCGATCTGAAGGGCAATATCACCGCCCGGCTGACCGACACGCCCGGCTACGATGCCGAGGCGACCCTCTCGCCGATGGGCGACAAAATTGTGTTCACCAGCACCCGAAGCGGCGACCTCGAACTTTGGACGATGGACATCGACGGCAAAAACCAGCGGCAGGTCACAACCGGGTTGGGCTACGACGGCGGCGCGTTTTT
>JANOQP010000628.1:0-2656 GCA_031414895.1 Saprospirales bacterium | reverse complement strand
CAAAATCTTTGAAAAAAGCCCATTTTGTGCTTCGTCCTCGCGCAGTGCAACTTGATAGGGCATGTCCGAAAAAGTGACCATCGAATAAACGGGCAGAAACGCGCCGGGGAATTTTTCGGCCAGCCGCGCCGCTATTTTTTTCCGCAGGATGAATTTTGGGTCGCCCACGAGGTCGCGCATTTCGACAAAATTCCGCTGCGCAAGTTCGGCGATTGCGTCGGCGTTCGGCTGTCGGCAGCGGCTGAACTCGGGCAAAACTTGGCCCCAATTTTCGCCCATTTCATCCAAGAGCGCGTCCAAAATCGTGCAATCCTCAAAGCCCGCGTTCATGCCCTGCCCATAAAAAGGCACAATCGCGTGGGCCGCATCGCCCAAGATCCCAATCCGCCCCTGCCATTGCCACGGGTTGCAGGAAATCGTGACGAGCGAGGAGGTCGGGTTTTGTTTGAAATCTTCCAAAAACGTCGGCATCAGCGGAAGTGTGTCGGCGAAATATTTTCTGAAAAAAGCAATGATGGCCGCATCGTCCGTCAATTTTGAAAAACCCACCTCGCCCTCGAACGGCAAAAAAAGCGTGCAAGTGAACGACCCGTCCTCGTTTGCGAGCGCGATCAACATAAAATCGCCGCGCGGCCAAATGTGCAGCGCGTTTTTTTCCATCAAAAAACTGCCGCCCGCGCCCGCCGGGATATGCAGTTCTTTGTAGCCGTGCGCGAGGTATTTTTGGGAAAAATTGAACCTGTCCGTTTTTTGGATGGCCAGCCGGACTGCCGAAAACGCACCGTCGGTGCCGAAAATCAGGTCGGATTCAATGGTCGTAATTTGCCCGTTCCCCGAGTTTTCAAAAACAATTTTTGGCTCGTTCAAATCAACATCAACGCAACGGTGGTTGAAAAAAAACTCGACGTTTTCCATGCCCGATGCAATGTTCAGCAAGGCCAGGTTCAGACCGCCGCGCGAGACGGAATAAATGGCCTCGCCCGATTTTCCGTACGGTTGGTATGTCAAATCGCCCGCCACCGAGTGTATCATCCGCCCCGGCATCGGGATGGCGTGCCGCTCGATCTCGGCCCGGATGCCCGCCTTTTCGATGGCCGTCCAGCCGCGATGGCTCATGGCGAGGTTGATGCTGCGCCCCCCGAGGTAGCCCGCTGTTCGCATATCGGGCCGACGCTCGAAAACACGAATTTTATAGCCCCGTTTTGCCAAAAGAATGGCCCAAAGGCTGCCGACCAGCCCCGCGCCGACGATGGTTGCGGATTTATTTTTCATAAATTTTCGAATAATTATGGGCCGAAAGTAGTGTTTTCACCCCCATCGCGCCCAAAATTTCAAGGCGTGATATATTTGCAGTTGAAAATTTCGAGGCGTTCTAAACTGCCCCAAAACACAAATTTATAGAAAAATATGTTGCGCGAAAACTTCCCCGAGGCAGGTTCGGATTATCAGGGCGGCACGAGCGACGGTTGGGAATACCGCACCGTTTTCGCGGGTGGCACCCTCGAAAGGAGCTTCGAAATGGTGCGCCACTTTTTGATCGACGAAGGTTTCGGCGACCTCCCGTTGCCCGCGAACGCTGCCGAGATGCGCCTTTTCAAGTTGCCCAAAAATCGGCAAACGGCCCTTTTCACCGAAAGCGGTTACGCGCACAATCCGGTCAAAATCCTCTTCCCGACCGTCGGAAAAAGGCAACGGGCGGCCCTTATTTTATGCATTTACAACCCGGAAGCGGAAGCCCATTTTTTGCGTTTTCATGGCCTCGATAAAAAAGTTTGAACCGATTTTTTAGGGTTAAAACCACTTTCCAAGGCCTTTAAAATTCCCCAAACCACCCATGCAAAACACCGTCGTTTTTAACCTATACCCATTTAAACCCGACTTTTGGCTGCCAAACGCCTTCCTTGTCAGCCTCGACCGCGACGGGAAACCGACCCATATCCGTCAAAAAGCGGTCTTTGAAAACCTGAAAGATTGGGAAATCGAAGCGACACCCGTGCTCGAAAAATCCTTCCAAACAATCGCTCATTTGAGCGTTGCGGAACTTGAAAAACGCTTCTCGCCGCCGAAGGCAAAAAAGCCCGACCCGCTCGAAAAACTCCTCGCCGACCAGCTTATCAAAAGGACCATCGAGCAATTTGTCCATCGGGAAATGGACGCTTTTTTGCGAATTTTGCTCGAAAACAATCTGTTTTTGACAAAAAATGCAGAGCGAAAAGTCATCGCCTCCGAACTTTTGGTCACACCGGGCGATGAGCTACACGCCCATTTTTTCTTCAAAAAAACGCCCGACGGCCTCCAATATCGCCTCTCCCTCGGCACCGAAAACGAAAAACCCTGGCCACCCAGCACCCGTGAAATAGAGCCGCTGACCAACCAGCCGGGCTGGGTTTTGGTCGGCCAAAAACTGCACAAACTCGCCGCGATGCGCGGTTGGCTCGTCAAGCCTTTTTTGCAAAAAGACGTGGTCGAAGTGAAGCGTGCAAACGTGCAGGATTATTTCAAAAAATTCATCCTTGCACAGGCCGACCGCGCAGACCTCGACCGCATCGAGACAGAAGGTTTTGACATAAAAATAGAGGAGAAAACCACTGTTTGCCAACTCGAACTTGTCCAAATTCCGCTTGGCGACCAACCCTGGGCCATCCGCCCAATCTTT
>JANOQP010000627.1:0-3873 GCA_031414895.1 Saprospirales bacterium | reverse complement strand
CCGGACGATTGTAGGGGCAACCCTTGTGGTTGCCCCGATGTGGTTGCCCGATGTGGTTGCCCGATGTGGTTGTCCAATACCGTGGTTGTCCGATGCACATTCGTCATTGTCCAATTTTCCGAAAACCAGCCAACAATAATTTTCAAAAAAAATGACACAATCCCTCGCTCCGCCGCCACCAAAAACCGCCGCGACGCTCCAAAAAACCGGTTCCGAAGCCCTCCTCGAAGGCCTCCTTGCCGAGGGCGTGGACACCATTTTCGGCTATCCGGGCGGGGCCATCATGCCGATTTACGACGCGCTTTTTGATTACCAAAAAAGGCTGGACCATATTTTGGTGCGGCACGAACAGGGCGCGATCCACGCCGCGCAAGGCTACGCGAGGGTCAGCGGGAAAACGGGGGTCGTGTTCGCCACGAGCGGGCCGGGCGCGACCAACCTCGTCACCGGACTGGCCGATGCGCTCATCGATTCGACCCCAATTGTCTGCATCACGGGGCAGGTTTTCGCGCATTTGCTCGGCACGGACGCGTTTCAGGAGACCGACGTAATCAACATCACGACCCCGGTGACGAAGTGGAATTTTCAGGTGACGGACGCGGCGGAAATTCCGGCGACGCTCGCAAAAGCGTTTTTTATTGCTGCCAGCGGGAGGCCGGGGCCCGTCGTGGTGGACATCACGAAAAACGCGCAGCTCCAAAAATTCGACTTCGCGGGGCATGAAAAATGCGCCCGCATCCGCTCGTACCGGCCCCGTCCGATTGTCCGGAAGGAATTTATTGAGCAAGCCGCCGCGCTGATAAATGCCGCCGAAAGACCGTTCGTGCTGTTCGGGCAGGGCGTGATTTTGGGGAACGCGGAGCGCGAATTCCGCGATTTTATCGAAAAAACGGGCATCCCGGCGGCGTGGACATTGCTCGGCCTCGGCGCGTTGCCGACCGGCCACCCGCTCAACGTCGGGATGCTGGGGATGCACGGCAACTACGGCCCCAATGTTTTGACCAACCAATGCGACGTGCTGGTTGCCATCGGGATGCGCTTCGACGACCGCGTGACGGGCCGCCTCGACCGCTACGCCCGGCAGGCGAAAATCATCCACCTCGACATCGACCCGGCGGAAATCGAGAAAAACCTGCCCGTCGCGGTCGCGGTTTGGGGCGATTGCAAAGAGACGCTGCCGCTTTTGACGGACCTGGTTTTGAAAAAAAGCCATGCCGGTTGGCTGCAAAAATTCCACGACCACGACCTCGAAGAGCAAACGGCGGTCATCGAAAACGAGCTTTTCCCAACCTCCGGCGAGCTGAAAATGGGCGAGACCATCCAAATTTTGAACGAACTGACGGGCGGCGAGGCCATCATCGTCACCGATGTCGGGCAGCACCAGATGGTCGCCGCCCGCTACGCGAAAATCAACCGGACGCGCTCGCACGTCACTTCCGGCGGCCTCGGCACGATGGGCTTCGCGCTGCCCGCTGCCATCGGTGCGAGGCTCGGCGCGGCCAAAAACCGCCCGGTCGTGGCCATCGCGGGCGACGGCGGCATCCAAATGACGATCCAGGAACTCGGCACGATTCAACAGTTCAAGATGCCCGTCAAAATCATCGTTTTGAACAACCGCTTTTTGGGCATGGTCCGGCAATGGCAGGAGCTTTTTCACGAGCGGCGGTATTCGTTCGTGGACATTCAAAGCCCCGATTTTCCGGCTGTCGCGGCGGCCTACGGCATCGCAGGCGCGGTCGTTTCCGAACGAAAGGATTTGAAAAATGCCCTCCAAAAAATGCTGGACCACGACGGGGCGTATTTGCTCGAAGTGATGGTCGGGAAGGAAAACAACGTCTTCCCGATGGTGCCGCAGGGCTGCGGGGTTTCCGAAGTCAGGTTGAAATGATATTGGCCACGGAGGCACAGAGACACGGAGGTTTTTTTAATATTTTCCATAAAAACCTCTGTGTCTCCGTGCCTCTGTGGCCAAATTTTTCCAAAAGCATTGACATGAAAAAAGAGTTCACATTGACGGTTTATACCGAAAACCAGGTCGGCCTTCTCAACCGGATTGCCATCCTTTTTTCGCGCCGAAAAATCAATATCGAGAGCCTCAACACGTCGCCGTCGGAGGTCGCGGGCATCCACCGTTTCACGATTGTCGTGAACGAAACGGAGGAGGTCGTGCGCAAAATCAACCGCCAAATCGAAAAACAGGTGGACATCCTCCGCTCTTTTTACAACACGGGCGACGAAATCGTCTGGCAGGAAATGGCCCTTTACAAAGTCCCGACCGACGTGATTGCCGAAAAAGTAAAGGTCGAGCGGTTGCTCCGCGAACACGGTGCGCGGGCCGTCGTCATCCGAAAGGATTACACGGTTTTTGAGACGACGGGCCATCGCGAGGAGACCGACAATTTGCTGAAAGTGCTCGAACCGCACGGGCTGATCGAGTTCGTGCGGTCGGCGCGGGTGGCGATCATTAAGGACAGTCGGGGCTTTCACGACCTGTTGCAGGATTTTGAAAAAGGCAATTGAAACTTAAAAAGCGGCTGCCGCTCGTGAGGGTCTGCGACCCGATACGTTCCGTTTGCAGGTCTCTGACCTGCGTAATCGGTCGCGCTTTTTTACGCAGGTCGGAGACCTGCAAACGGGACGTTTCGGGTCGCAGACCCTCACGAGCAACCCTCACGAGCGAATCCAATATCACAATAACAATCTTCAATAAAATGGCAAAACTCACCTTCGGCACGACCGTCGAAAACGTCGTCACCCGCGATGAATTCCCGCTCGAAAAAGCCCAATCCGTCCTCCAAAACGAGACCGTCGCCGTCATCGGCTACGGCGTGCAGGGCCCCGGCCAGGCACTCAACCAGCGCGAAAACGGCGTGAACGTCATCATCGGCCAGCGCAAAAACTCGAAATCGTGGCAAAAAGCGGTGCGTGACGGCTTCGTCCCCGGCGAGTCGCTTTTTGAAATCGAGGAGGCCCTCCAGCGCGGCACCATCATCTGTTATTTGCTGTCCGATGCGGCGCAAATACAGCTTTGGCCGACCGTCAAAAAACACCTCACGCCGGGCAAGGCGCTCTATTTTTCGCACGGTTTCGGCATCACCTATTTGGAGCAAACGGGCATCATCCCGCCGCCGGGTGTGGACGTGTTTTTGGTCGCGCCAAAAGGCAGCGGCACGTCGCTCCGCCGGATGTTCTTGCAGGGGCGCGGGCTGAACTCGAGCTACGCGATCTTTCAGGACGCGACGGGGCGGGCGTTCGAGCGGGTCATCGCGCTGGGCATCGCCATCGGCAGCGGCTATCTGTTCGAAACGACGTTCAAAAAGGAGGTTTTCAGCGACCTGACGGGCGAGCGCGGGACTTTGATGGGCGCCATACAGGGCATTTTTGCGGCGCAGTACGAGGTTTTGCGCCAGCGCGGACACTCGCCGAGCGAGGCTTTCAACGAGACGGTCGAGGAACTCACGCAGTCGCTCATGCCGCTCGTCGCGGAAAACGGGATGGACTGGATGTACGCCAATTGCTCGACGACGGCCCAGCGCGGCGCGCTCGATTGGTGGAAAAAATTCCGCGACGCGACGCTGCCCGTTTTCAACGAACTGTATGATTCGGTGGCCGCCGGGAAAGAGGCCGCGCGGTCGATTTCGTCCAATTCGCAACCCGATTACCGGGAAAAATTGGAGGTCGAACTGGCCGAACTGCGCGACTCCGAGATGTGGCAGGCAGGGAAAACGGTGCGCAGTTTACGGCCCGAAAACCAGCCGGTCGCGGAGTTGGTGGAATTTTGATGTACGTCGCTCGTGAGGGTCTGCGACCCGATACGCATTGTTTGCAGGTCTCCGACCTGCGCAAACTTTCGCGACGGATTACGCAGGTCGG
>JANOQP010000626.1:0-6045 GCA_031414895.1 Saprospirales bacterium | reverse complement strand
TGCCCTCGGCGCGTTTGAAATAAGGGAGTGCCTGGTCAAATAGCCCGAAGATCTGCGTTTTCAGCGCGTCATATTTGCGGAGCGTTTCGGCCTTCGTGTCGTCGGGCAGGGCGTTCAGCTCGGTGGTCATCACTGCAGCCTTGTTGTAAAAAAGTGCACCGAGCGAATAGATTGCATCCACGTTCTTGCCATCTTTTTCGAGGGCCAAATTGTAATATTTGAGCGACTTGTCGAAGTTCTCGGTCGCAGCTGCGGTGTTTTTGGCGGCCAGTTCTCGCTGGTAGATATTGTCATAAACATTGCCCAGCGTCACATAAAGCCCGACATTGTTCGGCTCTTTCGCGATTGCTGATTCGAGGCGGCCCGTCAGTTCGTCGAGCTTGTTTTCCTTCAAATAGTAGTTGATCTCCGAAAAGAGCAGCTCCGAATCGTCCGGGAAAAGTTTCCGGCCCTCGGCGATGATGCTCTTGGCCTCCTCGGCTTTTCCGGCGGCGAGCCTGGCATTGAAAAGGCCCACATACACGACGGCTTCGGGGTATTTTGCCTTATAAAGCTCCTCGTAGTACATGTTTGCCTTGTCCATTTGCTTGGCCTGTTGGGCAGCGAGGGCGCAGAGATATTTCACGTTGTTCAGTTCGCCCTCGGCCTCAAAAGGCGATTTTTGGCCGTTCGCTTTCAGCGTTTCGTGTGCTTTGACGCAAGACTCGAAACTTTCTAGCGCGAGGCCAAAATCGCCCGCCTGATAGTTTGCGACGCCGAGATTGCTCAACTGCGGGCAAACCTCGCCCAAACCTTTCAGCGCGTCCGTTTTCTCGAATTTTTTTTGACCAAGCTCAAATGCCTTTGAAAAACCTTTGTAAGATTCGAGTGCGGGGTTCGCGACGGTCATTTGATAGGTCGGGTCGAACTGTTTTTTGGTCATGTCGCGGAACATGATGGAGCTGTACACCTCGCCTTTCGTCTGCCACGGGCCACTCGTCGAGGCAACGGTGAGGTCTTGGAGTGCCTGATCGATCTTCGTGCGGGCCTCATCGAGCTTTGCTCCGTTGCCGGCGGGGTCAATGTTGTAAGCGGTGAACGCCTTGTTGGCGGATTTTGCCAGTTTGGCGGGGTCTTCCTGGGCTTGGGCGAGGGCGAGGCTGCCAATGGTCAGGAACAGGACGAACAGTTTTTTCATTGAAAGGAAATTATTGATGATTTAGTTTTGGTCTGAAACCTTGTTTAAGACGCAAATCTTCAAAAAAAGTGCGGAACTGGGGCGTTAATCTTTTAAAAATGCAAGACGAATGTTCAGCCCCCCCGTGTTTTGAAAACTGTTTTGAGGTCCACCTTCAATTCCGGGAAAATGCCGCAATCCATCAAATCTTCGTTGATATAGATGTTGGCCGGCCCGTAAATGCCCAAGTCGGTCAACTGAAACTGGAAGACCGTTTCATGTTCGGGGTCGAAGATCCAATACTCCCTCACCTCGTTTTCTTCGTAAAGCTGCTTTTTTAGGCGCATTTCCTTTGCCGAATTTCCGGGCGACAATATTTCAATCGCCAAATCCGGTGCGCCAAGACACCCTTTTTCGTCCAATTTCAACGGGTCGCAAATCACACAGATGTCCGGTTGGACGACCGTGAAAACATCTTTGTTGGCCTTTGCCGATTTCTTTTTGTCAAAAAGCCGGACATCAAACGGCGCGGCAAACGCCTCGCATTGGTGTTTTGAAAAATAGTTGCCGATGCTCAATGTCAATTGCCAAGATAGCTGTTGGTGTTTCGTGTTCGGCGCGGCCACTGGCAATATTTTGCCCCGAACGAGTTCAATTGCTTCTTCGAACCTCCACGAAAGGTAATCGGCATAGGAATAATTGCCGTTCATGTCCAGTTGCGAAAGGCTGGTTATTTCTTGCATTTCCTTTATTTTTTTGACAAAAGTAGTTGATCCTACGAAATTGACCCATTTTGGAACAGTTCCAAAACTAAAATGCCCGCCCCAAATTCAAGTCCGGGGCAGGCATTTCTATTGTTTTAGGGAAAAAATCAATCCTCGTCCGGTGCGTCCTCCGTTTCGGTTTCGGCCTCCTCGGTCGGGTTTTCAACCTGATTTTCAACATTTTCAGCCAAAGTTTCCGTGGCAACCGCGTTTTCAGCCCCTTCTTCCCCAAAAACCGTTTCCTCTTCCTGACGGCCAACAATCACGACATCCGCGATGCTGTCGCCGTCATCGAGCCGGATGATCCGAACGCCCTGCGTCGAGCGGCCCATCACGCGGAGCGAATCGGCCTGCGTCCTTATAATAACGCCGCCGGAAGTGGTGATCATCAAATCCTCGGCATCGGTCACGGATTTTATCGCGACCAACGGGCCGGTTTTTTCGGTGACCAAAATCGTGCGCACACCTTTTCCGCCCCGGCTCTGGACCGGATATTCGTCGAGCGGTGAGCGTTTGCCAAGGCCTTTTTCGGCCACCGCGAAGACGGTCGCGGCCTCGTCCGCCGGGTCGATGACGACCATGCCGATGACCTGGTCCTTGCCGTCGTTGTTCAACGTGATGCCCCGGACACCCGTCGCCGTGCGGCCCATCGGGCGGCAATCGGATTCGTCAAAACGGATTGTCCGGCCACAGCGCGCGCCCAAAATGATCTGGTTTTTGCCGTTCGAGAGCTTCGCTTCGATGAGCGCGTCGCCGTCTTGGATGCCGATGGCGGCGATGCCACCTTGGCGCGGGCGGCTGTAATCTTCGAGCGAGGTCTTCTTGACTTGCCCCTGTTTCGTGCAGAAAATGATGAAATTGTTCTTTTTGAACGCTTCGTCCTGCAAGTTTTTGACGACGATATAGGCCCGCACTTTGTCCTCTTTCGGGATATCGAGGAGGTTTTGGATGACGCGCCCGGCAGCAGCTTTTGCCGCTTCGGGTATCTCATAGACTTTCAGCCAGTGCACCTTTCCGCTCTCGGTGAACAGCAAAAGCGAGTTGTGCGTCGTCGCGATGAACATATGCTCGATGAAATCCTCGTCGCGCGTCCGTGCGCCCTTTGAGCCGCGACCGCCCCGGTTTTGGGCGCGGTATTCGTTCGATTTCGTCCGTTTGATATACCCCGCATGAGAAATCGTGACCACCACTTCGTCGTCGTTGATGAGGTCCTCGATGGAGATTTCGCCATCCTCGAGTGTGATCGCGGTGCGGCGTTCGTCGTCGAAACGGGTATTTACCTCGTTCAATTCGGCCTTGATGATGTCGCGCTGCATTTGTTCGCTGGCCAAAATTGCCTTCAAATGGGCGATGGTCTTTTGCAGTTCATCGTACTCGTTTTTGATTTTGTCGCGTTCGAGGCCGGTCAATTGTTGGAGGCGCATCGCCAAAATGGCCTTCGCCTGCAGTTCCGACAGCCCAAAATTGGACATCAAACCCTCGCGGGCCTCGTCCGGGTTCACCGATGCGCGGATCAATTTGATGACCGCGTCGAGATGGTCGAGCGCGATCAATAGGCCCTCCAAAATATGCGCCCGTTCCTCGGCTTTCCGCAGGTCGAATTTCGTGCGGCGCACGACCACTTCGATGCGGAACTTGATGAATTCTTCAATGATTTCCCGCAAATTGAGCGTCCTCGGACGGCCATTGACGAGGCAGACATTGTTGATGCCGTAGCTGTTTTGGAGCTGGGTGAGCTTGAAAAGTTGGCTCAAAACCACATTTGCCGCGCCGTCCCGTTTGATCTCGATGACCATCCGCACGCCCTCGCGGTTCGATTCGTCCCAAACATCGCTGATGCCGAGGATTTTTTTGTCCTCGACCAGTTCGGCGATCTTGACGATCAAGCCCGCTTTGTTCACCTGATAGGGCATCTCGGTGACGATGATGCGCTCGCGGCCTTTTGGGTCCACCTCGATCTCGGTCTTTGCCCGCAAAACGACGCGCCCGCGGCCAGTCATATAGCCGTCGCGAACGCCCGACATACCATATATAATGCCGCCCGTCGGGAAATCCGGGGCCTGGATGATGTCGATGAGCTCCTCGATGGTGATCTCCGGGTTGTCGATCATCGCGATGGTCGCCATGACGCAGTCGCCGAGGTTGTGCGGCATCATGTTCGTGGCCATGCCGACGGCGATGCCGGACGAGCCGTTGACCAACAGGTTGGGGAATTTGGTGGGCAAGACCGTCGGTTCTTTCAGCGAATCGTCGAAATTGAGGCCAAAATCCACGGTTTCGTTGTCGATATCGTCGAGCATGAAATCGGCCAAACGCCGCAACCGCGCCTCTGTGTAACGCATTGCCGCCGGGCTGTCACCGTCCATCGAACCGTAATTGCCCTGTCCGTCGATGAGCGGGTAGCGCAGCGACCATTCCTGGGTCATCCGCACCATCGTGTCATAGACCGACGAGTCACCGTGCGGGTGGTATTTTCCCATCACGTCGCCGACGATACGGGCCGATTTTTTGTAGGGCTTGTTCCAGCTCATCCCCATTTCGTTCATGCCAAAAAGGACGCGGCGGTGGACGGGTTTGAGGCCGTCGCGCACGTCGGGGAGTGCGCGGGAAACAATGACGGACATCGAATAATCGATGTACGCGGTCTTCATCTCATCCTCGATGTTCACCTCAATGACCCTGCTCGGAAGCTGTTCGCTCATATTTTAAGTTATCTTTTTTGCCTAAAAATTTGGGTGCGCAAAGATAGAAAAACGCGGTTTTTGAACGAATGAAAATGGGAATGTGGAAAACTTTGTTTCCTATAATTAGGGCAGTGACTTTGGTCCACCGCCGCTATTGGCTTGAAAATTAGCCCATTTCCTCAAAACCCCACCCTAGTTTTGCCCCATGATCGAAAAACTGAAAGACCGCCGCGCCCTGATCGTTGGCGACGTGATGATCGACCGGTATTTGCACGGCTCGGTCGACCGGATCTCGCCGGAAGCGCCCGTGCCGGTAGTCCATTTTTTGCGGCAGGAAGACCGGCTTGGCGGCGCCGGAAATGTCGCGCTCAATGTGGCCGCGCTCGGCTCCGAACCGGTGCTCTGCTCGGTAATCGGCGATGACGGGATGCGCGAAATTTGGCGTGGCCTTTTCCAAAAAAACGGCCTCTTGGAGGATGGCATTGTATTTTCAAAAAACAGGAAAAGCACCGTAAAAACCCGGATAATGGGCAATAATCAGCAAATATTGCGCCTCGACAGCGAAGAAACGGGCGATATTTCAGAAGACGAAGCTGATGTTTTGCTGAAAAACGTGGCGCAAATTTTTCAAAAATACAGGGTCGATGTGGTCATTTTGCAGGATTACAACAAAGGTGTTTTGACTGAAAAGGTCATAAAAAGCATCATCGAACTGGCCAACAAAAACAGCGTCCCGACCGCGATTGACCCCAAAAAAAGGAACTTTTTCGCCTATCAAAACGCGACGCTTTTTAAGCCAAACTTGAAAGAGATCCGCGAAGCGACAGGCCTCGCGATCGGGGCGGACCTGCCAAGTTTGGATGCCGCGGCCACCGTGTTGCGCCAAAAACTCGCCCATTCCGAAACGATGGTCACGCTCTCGGAGCATGGCATTTACACGGAAAAGTCGGGCGTTGGCACAATCTGGCCCACCAAACCGCGGCAGGTTGCCGATGTTAGCGGCGCGGGCGACACGGTCATCGCGGCCGCCGCGCTCGGACTGGCGGCGGGCCTGCCGATGGCCGAGATTGCACGGCTCTGCAATATCGCGGGCGGTCAGGTCTGCGAGGTCTTGGGCGTGGTCGCGCTGGACCCTTTGCGGCTGAAAACCGAGTTTTTGGTGGGGTAGGGCAGGGTTGTTTTTTTAACTTGTAACAACTTAGCCATCAGCCCCAGAGGGGCGAAATATTGTTAGTATTTGAACGAACAACCTGATTTTTAGCCCCAGCGGGGCGAAATCTTTATCATGCCAGCAACATTCCGCCCCGCTGGGGCAATGTCGTTTACTTAAGGATTTTTTGATAAAAAAAAGCTCCAAATTCAAATTTAACCACGATGTCACCCTGTAAGGGTCTGCCCAGATTCAGGCTCGAATTTTCAATAAATCGCACGAAACTTGCGT
>JANOQP010000625.1:0-8319 GCA_031414895.1 Saprospirales bacterium | reverse complement strand
CCGCTGGGGCTGGGACAAAACGACGGCGCGGGGGATTTGTACCAATATTTTGCCCGGCTGGGGCTGGTTGACACACTATGAAAACAAAACGAACATGGCAAACACATACACGCAACTCGATGTCCATCTGGTTTTTGCGGTAAAAGGCCGCCAAAGTTTGATTGGGAAAGAGTGGAAAGAGGAACTGTTCAAATACATCACGGGCATCGTTCAGATGAAGAAGCACAAGATGTTGAGGATAAACGGGATGCCTGACCATGTGCATATTTTCATCGGATACGACCCGAACCAATTGATTCCGAATTTGGTGGAGGACATCAAAACGTCGTCCAACAAGTTCATCAAAGAGAAGCAGTTCACACCGTTCGCGTTCAGTTGGCAAGCGGGTTATGGAGCGTTTTCAACGGCGCGGTCGCAACGGGATTCGGTTATCGGTTATATCGACGATCAAGAAACGCACCATCAGACGAGGACATTTGAACAGGAATATTTGGCGTTTTTGAAAAAATTTGAAGTTGAATTCAATCCCGAATATTTGTTTGAATTTCAACAAGTTCATTCGTGGGAGATGAAGGCGGGAAATTGAAATGGTTTGGTGAAAACCAACATTCCGCCCCGCTGGGGCTTTGAAAACAACCACTTTGAACCGATGCTACCAACATTTCGCCCCGCTGGGGCTATCAGAAATAACACAACCTATTAATTGAGAAACAACCTTTAATCAATATTTTACCATGCAAGAATTTGCTCCTCAGCCCAGCGACGTGGTCGTCGCACTCGACATCGGCACCACCAAAGTGTGCTGCATCGCCGGACGCAAGGACGCCCACGGCAAGCTCACCATTCTCGGTTTCGGCAAGGTCGAATCGGTCGGCGTGATGCGCGGCGTCGTGTCGAACATCGAAAAAACCGTCACCGCCATCCGCGAGGCCGTCGAAATCGCCCAGCGGCAGGCCCGCATGACCTTCCGGCAGGTCCATGTCGGCATAGCGGGGCAGCATATCAAGAGCCTCCAACATCGCGGCATTTTGACCCGAGAGAGCGACCACACGGAGATTGCGCGGCGCGACATCGACCGGCTCGTCAACGATATGTTCAAGCTCGTCCTGCCGCCCGGCGACAAGATTATCCACGTCATCCCGCAGGAATATACCGTGGACAACGAACAGGGCATCACCGACCCCATCGGCATGTCGGGCGTGCGGTTGGAGGCCAATTTCCACATCATCACGGGGCAAATCACGGCCATCAACAATATCTACCGGTGCATCGAAAAGGCCGGCCTCCGCGCCGCCGATTTGACGCTCGAACCGATTGCCTCGGCCATCGCCGTGCTTTCCGAAGAGGAAAAAGAGGCCGGCGTCGCCCTCGTCGATATCGGCGGCGGCACGACGGACATCACTGTTTTCAACGAGGGCATCATCCGCCACACAGCGGTCATCCCGTTCGGCGGCAACGTCATCACGGCGGACATCAAAGAGGGCTGCACCGTCATGCAACCGCAGGCCGAAAAACTGAAAGTGAAGTTCGGCTCCGCGCTTTCCGACGAGGTTTTCGACAACCGAATCATCACAATCCCGGGGCTGAAAGGCCGCGAGCATAAAGAGATTTCCGAAAAAAACCTCGCCCGCATCATCCAGGCGCGCATGGAGGAAATCCTCGATTACGTCCTTTTCGAGATCCGCCGGAGCGGCTACGAGCGCAAGCTCATCGGCGGCATCGTCCTCACGGGCGGCGGCTCGCTCCTCCAAAACATGGACAAACTGACCGAATTCCGCACCGGCATGACCTGCCGTATCGGGGTCCCGGTCGAGCATTTGGGCCACGGATATTCCGAGAGCATGGCCTCGCCGATGTATTCCACGGCGGTCGGTTTGATGCTCAAAGCGATTGAAGATATCGAGGCTGGCAAAATCGAGGTCGCACCCGTCGAAGAAAAATTGGCCACGAAACTTGAATCCAATGTGGCCGAACAGCCGCAGGGCAAAACTTGGCTCTCCAATGTTTTTGAAAAAACAAAGGAGTGGTTCGAGGCCGAGCCGGACATGGATTTTGATAGGAAATAAAAGGCTCAACAACAACATGATTCAAAGCTTTCACATAAAGCATTTTCTGAACCACGAACAGTTTTCGGTGCAAAACCTGCCACCGATAACCGTCCTTATTGGGGAAAACGATACCGGTAAAACGGGCATCCTGAAAATGCTTTACACGACGGCGAAGGCTTTGGAGATTTTCACGCGGCGGAACGGGCGGACGGACAACCTTTTCAAAAAGGTATTGGCCGAAAAAATGACTGACGTTTTCCAGCCACGAAAAAGCGGCATCGGAGATTTGGTGAGAAAGCCCGGGCGCGAAAAACTTTCTGCCGAAATCGGGCTTCACAGGCCGGAAAAGGGTGGGTTTCATCAAGATATCCACTTCACTTTTGGTGAAAAAACAACCCACTCGATTGTGGACTGCACCGAGCAAATCGGCAAGGCACCGGAAGATTTCAACACGCTGTTCATTCCCGCGAAGGAAGTTTTGACGGCTTTCAAAGCCATCAAATTTACCCGCGACCCACATTTCTTGCTCGGATTCGATGATACTTATATCGATTTGATAAAAGCCCTCGAAATTCCGACCCGCAAAGGGAACCTCCTCCAAGACCTTGTAAAGGTCAATAAGGATTTGGAGCACCTTTTTGACGGTTCGGTCGAGCAACGGGAGGGCGACGAGCCTTTTGTTTTCAAAAAAGGGAACACCGAGTTCGCCATTTCCATGACGGCCGAGGGCATTAAAAAAGTGGGGATTTTGACGACCCTCATCCGCAACCGGCAATTGGGGAAAAACACTGTCCTCTTTTTTGACGAACCAGAAACCGCGCTCCACCCAAAAGCCATCCGGCAACTGATGGAAATGTTGGTCGGAATGAGCAATGCTGGGGTGCAGATTTTCCTGTCGACGCACAACTATTTTGTCATCAAACAATTGGCGATTTGCGCCCGGCGGGAAAAAATGGACATCCTTTGTTGCTCGCTCGAAAGGGGCGGCGATGGTCGTTCGATTCAAAACAAACAATCAAATCTTCGCGATGGATTGCCTGAAAACCCAATTATTTCAGAAGCCTTGCAGATGTTTGATGAAGATGTAGCCCTCGATTTCAGATGAAAGCAGGTTTTGCAATGCCATTTACGGAGAGCGGTGTTACATTGAATTTTCCGGATGGAAATTTCTTTTGTTTTGAAAACTGCCCAGGGTACCGCCAATATTCAGGCAACCATTTTAAAGAAATGGATGCTGGATGGTTTGATTTGGCGAATTCGACGCTTTATCTGGTTGAGTTAAAGGACTTTACTGCGGCCAATCTTGCTCGAACCAATGCCACGGAAATCCAGAGTGTTGAGAAACGTATTTGGAACCTTGTGAAAAAGTCAATTGATAGCTGTATGATGCTTGCTTCAATTCAACTCGGAAGCCCAAAGGCGTTGGACATTTCAGCCTGTTTGCCGCAATCTCCGGGCCGCATGGACGAATTGTTTTTGGTGAACATCCTTAGCTCCGACCGCAGCCAGCAAGCTGATATTGCTTTTATCAGGACCGCTTATCTTGACCGGCTTAAGCCTTACAAAGAGCTTTTTGGAATAAAACGATGCACCCTACTGACATATGAACAAGCAAAAGTCCATTTGCCATGGGTACAATGACACTTCATACAAATTGAGTAAAACCTATCCCTTCACTTAAAAAAACACAACCATGCTCTTCGATTTGCCAAAGGACGAGGCCAGCATCATCAAGGTCATCGGCGTCGGCGGCGGCGGCTCAAATGCCGTCACCCACATGTACAAACAGGGCATCGTCGGGGTGGATTTTGCCATCTGCAACACCGACGCGCAGGCCATGCTGCAATCGCCAATCCCGACCCGCATCCAGCTCGGCTACTCGCTGACGGAAGGGCGCGGCGCGGGCTCGAAACCGACCGTGGGCCGCGATGCCTGCCTCGAAAGCCTCGATGAAATCCAGCGATGGCTCGAAAACAACACCAAAATGGTGTTCATCACCGCCGGAATGGGCGGCGGCACCGGCACCGGCGCGGCCCCGATCATCGCGAAGGCTGCCCAAGATTTGGGGATTTTGACCGTCGGTATCGTTACGCTGCCGTTCAGTTTTGAGGGCCGCACCCGCGTCACGCACGGCCACGACGGCCTCGATGAACTGAAAAAAAATGTGGACACGCTCATCGTCATTTCAAATGACAAGCTGCGCTCCATCCACGGCAATCTCTCGATTTCGCAAGCATTTAATAATGCTGACAACATCCTCTCGACCGCCGCAAAGGGCATCGCGGAGATTATCACGGTCGCGGGCTACGTCAACGTGGACTTCGAGGACGTGAACACAGTCATGCGCCAATCGGGCGTCGCCATCATGGGGACTGCCGCCGTCGAGGGCGAAAACCGGGCAAAACGCGCCGTCGATGAGGCCCTCAATTCGCCACTTTTGGAGGAATCCAATATCCGGGGGGCGAAGCATATTTTGGTCAACATCACCTCCGGCACCCGCGAGGTGACGATGGACGAGATTTTTGAAATCACGGAATTTGTCCAAAACGAGGCCGGGCAGGGCACGAACCTCATCTGGGGCAACTGTTTCGACGAGCGCCTCGGCGAAAAACTGGCCGTGACCATCATCGCCACCGGTTTTGAGCAAAACACCCGCCCGGCGCAACTTTTCGGCGGCAACCGCCAGCAAAACCATCAGCCAGCACCGCCGCAGGAACGCCGCGTGCATTTGGAGGACGACGTAAAAAAGTCACCCGCCCCGTCTGGGATTTTTGACATCACCAACGACGAACCAACGATGGCCGACGCGCCCATGACCGGGGCGCAACATTCGATTGAGTTTGACATTCCTGAAACTTTGGCGAAACTGACCCGCCAGCCGGTCCAGGAAACCTACGTTTCAAAAGAACAGCGCGAAGCACAAGAGGCCGCCCGCCGCCGCCACCTCGAGCTCGCCGCGAAACGCAAAGAGGATGCCCGCACCCGCCCGCTCACGATGCCAAAATTGAGCTCGCCGCAGACCGTTATCGAGATGGAAAGCCAGCCAGCTTATTTGCGGAAAAACATTTTGCTCGACGACGTGGCCGATGCCGCCGACCTCGGCATGAGCCGCTGGACAATTTCGGTGGACGACGAGCCGGAGCTGAAAATGTCGGGCAACTCGTTTTTGCACGACAATGTTGATTGAGGAATAATCGGTTTTTGGATATTTGATAGAGAGGTCGTGGCGAAAGTTGCGGCCTTTTTTTATGTGTTTGATAAAATGAATGTCTGAAAAACGCCCGCTACTTTTGTCCAAAATCTTTGTGTATGGAATTTCAAGATAAAAATGATTTTGGCCTTGCGGTTGAAATCTCCGATTACGAAACAGAACGTGGAAAACCGATGCCAAGCCTAAATCATTCTTTTGCCCAAACCAACCTCGCCATTTTGATTGGTTCGGCATACAGAAAAAAGTACTCCATTTTTACGGAGCTCAGCCTCGAACTCCACTCTGGCAAAGCGAACCCAGATTTGGCTATTTATGAGAAAAAAAAACCGGATTGGCGGCACGACACAATCCGCGAAACCGAGCCGCCTTTGACCGTTGTCGAGATTTTATC
The DNA here is from genome assembly GCA_031414895.1 of Saprospirales bacterium. Taxonomy (GTDB): domain Bacteria; phylum Bacteroidota; class Bacteroidia; order Chitinophagales; family Saprospiraceae; genus JANOQP01. Next base: position 2,669 of record JANOQP010000625.1, on the reverse strand, counting down.
GCCGCGCCAATCCTTCCAAGAAGTTGCAGATAAAATCGCTGAAATATACTTCCCTGCTGGTGTTAAATCTGCGTGGCTCGTTGTGCCGACGGTCAAAACCATCCATATTTTCACCCCAGATGATGAGGTTGCGACTTTCACAAAGGGTAAATTGACCGACCCGGCCATCGGTGTCGAACTTGAAATGGCTGAAATATTTGACTGAAAATGTTCCCAAAAAAGGAAAAGGTCGCGGCGGGAGCTGCGGCCTTTTTTTTTGACTTTTTGCCCCGGATTGCACGGATCCTCACCGAGCCATTTACCTGCAACGAACATCAAGTGCCAGCAGGGCATTTGTGGACGCCGCGGGATTCTACAAATGGGTGGTTGAAATCACCCAAAAACCAGAATCAGCAAAGGGTTTTATCCCCAAACTGGCCGATGGCAGGTCGAAAGAAGCTTCGCTTGGCTCAATTTCTTCCGCCGTTTGGCAAAGGAGTATGAAAAAACAATCGAATCTTCCGTCGCTTTTATCCAATTGGCGTTCATCGATTTGATTCTTTCAAAATTGCAAAATTAAATTTTAAACATACTCTAAATAGATACCCCGGTTTTAAAAAAATCAAACCTCAAACTCGACCACCAACTCCACCGCCCTTCCGTCGCCCAAAAACGACCCCGGCAACGGCAACATTTCCACAAAAACAACATCGCCCGCCGCCCGCTCCAACTTTTTCTGAAATGCCCGCAGCGAGATAATTGATTGAAAATCAACGAATTGCGGTTTGCCGCCGAACGAATAAAAACAGCGGCGCGGCAAATCCTCCCTTTTTTGGAATGCCCGGAATTTCAACAGCCATTCGTTTTCAGGTGCAAAATCATGCGCCCGGTGCGGCAGGTTTTCGACCGAGAACCGCCATGTTTTTCGTCTAAAAATAAGGCCGTCGCCGAAGGTCAATCGGGGCAAAAATCCGGCTGGGCTTCCTTCATTATTTTCCAAAAAACCGACCATCCCGGCCAGAGAGATCGGCGACTGAGAAAGCACCCGCAAAAGTTGCAAAATCGGTGTCCTCGAATCTGGCGATTCGAGGCCGAGGTCGATGAGTTCCAGCCACGCCTTTTTTTCGGACAAAAAAGTGCGAAGCCGCCCGGTTTGCTCATCGAATCGGACGGTTATTTCGGACAATGAAACCCGTTTTTCGGGCGCAAGGCGGGGGCGCGAGCTGTGAAAATCAAGTTCAAATTCCGTCAGAATGGGGGACAGGTTGGCGTTGTGAAATGCCTGCCCGTGGAAACCAACTTTTAAACTTTTGAGTTTTGGGTTTCGAGTTTCGAGTTGGTCGGGTTGATTCCAAATTTGGAGCGAATCGGTCAATTTTTCACCAAAAAGGGGCAAAAATCGACTGAAAACGCGCCCGCCCCCGGGAAAAATGGCATTGACGACGGCGTTCAATTTCCTATTTTCATCGCGGAAAACTTGCAAAACTGCCCCGATTTTTGAAGTCGTCGGAACGGCAAAGGGATGACTTGGAATCATCTCCATATTGTTCGTGCTTCCGGTTTGGGCTAAAAAAGCCTCGGCAAAAGCCAAAAAGCCAACCTCTTTTTTTTCAAAATAAACATCAAAAAAATGGGCAGCCCGCGCCGTCAAATTGCCCGAAGGGAATCCGTCGATTGCCAAAATCGCAGCTCGCAATGACCCAACCAAAACTTCAATTTCACCAGTTTCAACGCCCAGTTCATGCTCGGTCGCCGCATCCTGAAACCAGATTTGCTCCGGCGAAAGCCCATTTTTTTTACCCAAAAAATCTGAAACCCGGCCAACGGCCTCGATTTGTGCAGCTTTCGCGCCGTCGGTCGGCAGCCAGCCAAGCTGTTTGGCCGTGCTGTTTAGCCAATGAAAAAGCGCGGCCAGTTCGTCCTGTTTTTCAAAAGGGGAAAGGAAGGCGACCTTGTTCAAAAAGCGGGCGGGCCAATCCGGTTCGTGGCCTGAAATGGGTGGGACAAATTCCAAAAAACCGACGTTAAGCAATTGGTGCAAAACACGTTGCGCCCCTTGTCCACTCGTGTCAAAATGCTCCAAAACACACATTCCCAACATTTCCGCGCCAACTTTTCGATTTTTGTTTTCTTGAAAAAAAAGCCAAATTTTTTCAGCGGCCACATTTTCCAAATGCTGAAAAGCCTCGGTTTCATTGTCAAAAAACGGGAATGAAAAATGGTTTTCAAACAGCCGCGATAGGGCAGGGTTGAGCCTGATTTCAAGCTGGTCGGCGAAAGCCCGTCGCTCCTCTGTGCTTCCCTCCGTCGCCCCTGTGTTTAAAAATTGCCCTAAAATGCGCTCAAAAACGGCCACGTTCAGCGTGTGCCGGAGCTTTGTTTTGGTCCTTTCAAAAACTTGCTGACCGGCCCAGCGCGGGTTGTCCGACAAATTTTCCAAAAATGAAAAATCGGTCTCAACTGGTTGAAGATCAATAAGTTGTGTCGAGCAAAATTGCGAAAACGGACTGGTCTTCGTGGCCGCACGGGCCAGGTATTCATAAAGCCCAAGCGCGGTTTGCCGCTGTTTTTTCACAAAATCCCGAGCTGCCGTTTCCCGAAATTTGGGCAACCTTTCCAGTAAATCGTGCGACGCAAAAAGGAGCGATTTTTCGAGCGCGGGCAAGTGGCTGAAATGCTGCATTTTTTCA
>JANOQP010000624.1:0-2895 GCA_031414895.1 Saprospirales bacterium | reverse complement strand
CGCTCCAACTTGATTCGGGGAGCAAATCAGGGTTGCCGCCCGTCGCCCAAAAACGGTCGTTGAAGGTCGGGAGATTGTAATTTCTCGAAAAATGGAGGCGCGATTTCCAGCCGTCCTTGGCTTTTTTTTCCAAACCAATACCGCCCGTCGGCACCATTTTTCGACCGCTCGAAAAGGCGGCGCGGCCTGAAAAATGGAGGACAACCTGTTGAAAATCAATGTTTTGTGAAAAATACAATGCCTGATTTTTCCTAAAAAACAGTCCGCCGTATCCATCCGAAACCGCATTCTGGCGGTCGCCAAAAACGCCGAAACGGGCCACCGATCGCCCCCGCGACCAGACCCCCTCGGCCTCGCCCAAAACCGTTCGCGCCCGGCTGAACTCGTCGCCGCCGATATAATGGAACAAAATGGATTCATACAGCCAGCCGCCCCGCGCCCGGACTGAAAACCGGGGGTTGATCTGCCGAAAAATGGAGGCCGTCGCCCGGATGGTCGTATCAAGTTGGCGGTCGTCGTTGGGCGCGGCGGTCATCGTGGGCGGGATTTGACGGTCGCTCGCCGTCGCCCAAATGGCCGTCGAGAGCACTGTTTTTTCACCAAAAACAAACTGGTTGAGCTGTTGGAGCTCGGTTTTTTCCTGCCGGGCATTGATTTGCCGGACGGTCGGGCCGCCAATCCGGGCCGTGTTTTTGTACGGAAAATCGTTTTGCGCCGTCGCAAACTGGCCACGAAAACCCGCGCCACTCCCGTTTTTTTTCCTGAAAAAAAGCGACGCATCCTGCCGCCATGCCCCGAAACTGCCCGATTCATGCCCCGCCGAGCCGGACCAACCTGTTTTTTGCGGAAAAACGGCGGACATATTTATCGTCCCACCGATCGAACCGGCCCCGGCGAGACTGCTCGCGCCGCCCGTCTGGACACTGATCTTATCGTTTTCAAAAAAGGAAAGTAGCGAACCATCCGTCACGCCGTTCATCGAACTTTGGAGCGGGAGGCCGTTCCAAACGACCGCCGTCCGGTTGCCGCCCGCCCCTCGTGCAGAAAGTGTGGCGAGGCTGCCGGGGCCGTTTTGCGCCACCCAGATGCCGAGGCGGCCATCGGCAAAAACATCGGTCAAATTATTGGAGACAATCAGCGAAAGCGAATCCAACTCGTTGATTTTCAGGCCGTTGTGCGCCGCGACCAAGCGTTCGGCGCGGATTTCGACGGTCGGGATGAGGACAGAATCGAGGCCGTTTTGCCCGAAACAAAACTTGGGCAGGAAAAAAAAGATTGCGAAAATTGACCGATAATGCATCTGACAAAGGTAGCCAGGCGGTCGCTTTTTGACCGCTTGAAGTCATCGGCTCCATCTTAAATTCCCCAATCCGTCCTTTTCTGTCAAAACCTTGACCGAAAGTTTGGGCGACCATGCCCAAATTTGACCCACTTTCCGAAAATTTTTGCCTGAATAGTATGATCGAAAAAATCCTCGGGGCCGTTGTGCTCCTTTCCTCGCCGGGGCTTTTCGGCCAATCTTGTTGCGACCTCGCCCGCCCCGATGCCCATGCGCCGATCGCCGTTATGGCCGACCATTTGCACCCGAAGGGCGGGGCCATGGTCGGCTACCATTTTCATTTTATGGACATGAGCCACCCGCAAGACCCTGCCAGCGGCCACGCCCACGCGGGCGGCGGAATGTCCATGCGGATGCACTCGGCGGAGCTCATGTACGGCCTCTCGAAAAACTGGACGGGCATGGTCATGCTCTCCTATTTGCACAACTCGATGACGGGCGTTCAGACCGATAAAATGCTCGCCAAAAGCATCGGCGACGTGCAGCTCGGCCCGATGTTCAACCTGTTCAAAAGCCGGACAATCGCGGCGCACGGACAGCTCATCACGAGCCTCCCGACGGGCAGCATCGACCAGCGGCAAAAGTCCAACAAGGGCAATTTGCGCCTCCCGTACATGATGCAACTCGGCTCTGGCACCGTGGATTTGATGCCCGGATTGACCATTTTATGGCAAAAACCGCGCTATTCGGGCGGTTTTCAGACAGTCGGGACGGTGCGTTTGGGGGAAAACAAAAATGGCTATCGCTTCGGCAACCATTTCGGGACGAAGGTCTGGGCCGCCCGCCGCATTGGGCAACAATTGAGCCTCTCGCTGCGCTCGGAAATCCATTACCAGACGAAAATGGTGGGCCGCGACGCGGAAATTTCGGACGTTTTTTTGGTCCCTGGAGGGATGCACATCACCTGCTCGGTGGGGGCCAATTTTATGTTTGGGAACGGTTTTTTGAGGGGCCACCGGGTGGGCATCGAGATGGCGCGGCCCGTTTTTTATTCGACCAAATTGAACAGCCAACGGGCCAATTGGGAGGCATCGGGCGGATGGCAAAAGACCATAAAGTGAACCGTCAATCTTTTTTCAAGATTTTCGCCCGGCGGCGGCCCAATTCGTCGAGCAGGTCGGCGCGGAGGTTCATCCAATGGCCGCGCGAGTTGAAGTTTTTTTTCAAAAAAAAGGCCGCTCCCAAAAACGCCGAAACCGAAAACGGCACGAGCAAAAACACCAGCCGCGCCGCCAAAAACCACCCCGCGCACAAAAAACACACCCCGATGAGCAGCCAAACCGCTGCCGATGCGCCGATCCAGACCACCCTTTTTTGGTAAAAATCGAACGCGGCGAGCCTTTCCTCGATCTGTCGGTCGAGGTCGAGGAGGTCGGCGGTCGCGAAATGGACGGGCCCGAGCTCGTCGAGGAGCGTGAGGTCGTCGTTTGCGCGGGCCTCGAAATCGGCCAATTGCTTGTCGAGATTTTGCTTTTTCATGAAAAAAAACTGGGTCGGTCGCCCACCTTAATAACGGTGCGTTTATGGAAACGGTTGGCTGGGGGCGCATTTTTCCA
>JANOQP010000623.1:0-3985 GCA_031414895.1 Saprospirales bacterium | reverse complement strand
GACGAAAGTGCTGGCCCACCAATTGTTCCACTTTTTGGTCGGCTTGAACTGGCTGTAGTTGAGCCAAACGAGCGCACTTTGTTCGTTCGGCGAGAACAAAAAACCGAGGTCGTTGGGGTTGTAGTTCGCGCTTTCCTCGTTCACCCCGGCGTGCCATTTCCATTTGCCGCTTGTCTTTTCGATGCTCAAATCAAAGGCATGGCCGCGGACGGTCCCGTCCTTAAAAAATCGTTGGCTGCCCTTTGCACTGCCAAAAACCGAGTACGCATTTTTCTTGTCCCGGAGGTTGAAATCCACCCCGGTCACGTTCGCGTCCACGTCCCCGCCCTTGCGAATGGCCGATGTGTTGAGGAAGGTCACGGAACTGTTGTTCGGCAAATTTTGGTCAATGACGACGACGCTTTTATCGGTCAAACTTGAAGTTTGGATATCGCGCACTTCGCCCGTTTCCGTGTCGCGGACGGTCGCGAAGGTCGCACCCTCGACCGCGTTGAAAATGCCGATGCCGGTGCCGGTTTTCGTGCGCCCCGATATTTTCGTGGCGTTCAAAAGGCGGACAGAATTGGGGTTGTTCACGATTTCCTCGGTGTCCGAAATTTCATCATAAACATCCCAATAATGGAGCGGGCGGTTGCCGATGCGGCGCGAATAAAAAAGGCCGCCCTTATTGAAAAGCTCTGTCCCTTCGGTAAAAAACGGTCGATTTTCATCAAAACGGACCTCAAAAGGCGACAAATTCAGCACTTGATTGTCCGTCCGCACCTGCGCAAAATCGGGGATCAGCGTCGCGTCGAGCGTGAAAGCCTCGTTGAGGCCGTATTTTATGTCCATCCCGGCGGAAAACTGGCGGCCCCAAGTGCTGGCCGGGCTGCCGTTTTTGTCGTAATAATTGGAGAAATTTTGGGCCAAAAAAGGCGTGGCCGAGAGCCGCAGTGGCGCCTTTATATTTTCAATCCCGACCAGCCCGCCCATCTGTGGGAGGCTTCGGAGGTCGGGCAAACAGCGGTTCCAACTGTCGATTTCGGCGTTGCGGTTGATCCGCCGGTAAAAGTTGATGTTCCAGTTTTGGAGAGCCTTTTTTGGGAAACGCAGCACCGAATAGGGCAGTTCAATTTCGACCGACCAGCCATCGGGCAGCAGTTTCGTCCCGCTTTTCCAAACGCCATCCCACGAGCCGTCCTCGCCATCCGCGTCGCCGTTGTCGGGGTTGGCGGCGGCGGTCGAATATTTTGAATCGGCCTGCACATTGGAGGGCATCACGTCAAATTCGAGCGCGTTTTGCCCGTCCTGATAGGCATCGATGATGACCCCGAACCAGTCGGAATTTTGGACAATGTCGCGCTTCGTCAGCGGCCGGGCGATGCTGTCGGGGCTGTCGAAACATTTGGCCGCGAAATAGATCGCTCCGTCGTCGTACAAAACACGCACTTCGGTTTTTATCGCCGAAACAGACCCGGCGTTCGGCCATTTCCAAAAAAAATCCCGCGCGACCGGGGCATTTTGCCAAGCGGCCTCGTCAATCGAGCCGTCAATTTTTATTTTTTCAAAAATGCGGGTGGCGGTAATCTCTTTTTTGGGGAACTCGGTTTGGCCAAACAATTGGCCAGCAAAAAGGGCAAACGTGAAAAGGAGGAAACAAGGATTTTTCATAAGAATAGGAGATGTTTTCGGCAAAGGACAACCGGGCTTTTGCGAAGGTTGCAGCGGCTACGAAAACAGTCGTGGTTTTTTGGACAAAAGTTACGGTCCAGCGGTTTGAAAAACGGGTTGGGCAGATTGAACGGGTTGGAAAGTTTGAGTTTATGAATGCTATTTCATCAAAAAAGCATGATTTTCAATACAATTCATACTTTTGCCCGTCTAAAAATTGATTTTCAAACCTTTGGATTTTTCATGCTATGGAGATTAATATTGACCTTAAAGAACTCGCAGTCCGCGAAAGCGAGCGGGTGGAGTGGAAAGAACATGGCGATTTCGATCAAATAGCCAACAAGATTGCAAAGACCATTTCGGCATTTGCAAATGATTTGTCGAATATGGGAGGTGGGTACGTTGTGTGTGGCGCGAAAGAGGGAAAAGATGATTTTGGTTTCCCAAAGGTTGACTACACGGGCTTATCTGCGAATAAATTGAGTGAAATTGAGAAGAAGGTTTTATCCATTTGCCGAAGCTCGATTAGTCCCCCAATTGCCCCGATTGTACATATCTTGCCCAACCCCAATAGTGAACAAACCAAGATATTGGTTTTTACAGTCATCGCAACACAAGAGCTGCATTCATATCGTGATAAGGAAGGGACAGGTACGAACTATTTTGTACGGGTCAGCCGAGACACAATTGAGGCAAAAAATGGAATTTTAACCCAGTTGCTCATAAAAAAGCAAAAAATCGAGTACTTTGACCATAGGATTAACCCTGTCGCCACAGAAAAGGATATTGATTACATAATACTCCGTGATTATTTACAGGAAATGGGTTTGTTCAGCCCAGAAAAAGCACTCGAAGATTATTTATCGGAAACGGTGCAAATTGCAGAATTCATCCCACCGCTTTTTGGGCGTTCACAACTTGATGGGGTTCTCCGCCCGCGAAATTTTACACTTTTGTTTTTTGGCAAGCGGGAGGCGATATCAAGGTTATTTTCTCAAAGGCATACCACCTTGTCCATTTATCCAAGTAAGGACAGAGGAGATCAATTTGCAGAGCGCCATGAAATAACTGGCAATATAGTTGAGCAATCAAAGAGGGCAATTGAGCTTTTGAATGCGCAAGCCTATACCTTGTTTGATAAAATAAGCAATAAGCCGAATCAAATAAAATATCCGCTCAGGGCTTTGCAAGAGGCCGTTGTCAATGCTGTGGTTCATAGAGATTATGAAATCTCTGAACCAAACCGGATAACGGTATTTCTTGATAGGATTGAAATCCGATCGGTTGGGACGTTGCATTGGGGCGTTGACAAAGAGAAATTTATATTGGGGAAGGCCAGCCCTAAATGGAGGAACCAATGTTTTGCATATCTGTTTAATAAATTACAATTGGCTCAATCAGAAGGCCAAGGCATTCCAACTATCATCAAGACAATGAAGGCCGAAGGTTGTCCGCCACCTACTTTTGAGATTGAGCCTGAAAGCATAACTTGCATATTGCCCGCACACCCACGACACCAGTTAATCAAGGATATTCGGGAAATACAGGACAAAATAATCCTTGAAAAATATGTCGAAGCCAAATCTTCTATATTGCAATTATTGAATGAAGACAATTATAATTTTAGGGTAATCGAGCTTTATTGTGAAATATGTACCAAGCTCAATGAGCAAGTGCAATTATTAAACTTTTTAATTAAAAAAAATGTCAACTTTTCAGAAATCAACCCTAATACGTTGGTCACAATTGGCGAGACATTACTTCAAATCCATGGAAACGAAAACGCAAAATTTCGCGCAAATGAAGCATTTACCATTGCTTTTAAAGGAAGACTTGAAGAAAGTTCATTGATCAAGGCTGTTATATCCATAAAAAAACTGGAGGAACCCGAAAAGGTGATTTCGTTTGTGGACGATGCCATAAGACAATACCCAAACCTTGCAATCAATGCAACAATGCTACAAAATCGGGCAACGGCAAAAATGGACTTGGCAAAAACCTGTATCAATACCGCAAAAGATAGGTTGAGCAACGCACAAACACGGACGAGGGCTTGGGAAAAGTGCCGCGAATTGCTTGAAGAGGCCGAAGGCGACCTTAATAAAGCAATGAGCCATTCTGAAAACTCTACCGAAAGTTATTATCTTAATAGGCATATTGAATTTTTAAAAACGATGAAACAGATATCCAAAAAACCTCAACCTAAATAATTTATAATTTCAACCATTAAAAATAAAAATGGCAGGTTCACTTATTACCATTTCGCGGGGCAAATTGAAGGTCCCGAACGACCCGATCATCCCGTTCATAGAGGGCGACGGCACGGGGCGCGACA
>JANOQP010000622.1:0-2162 GCA_031414895.1 Saprospirales bacterium | reverse complement strand
GTCGAGTTTATCCAGAACGAAGGGTGGACCGAACTAACGGACGTAACTACGTTATCGTTAGACGAAGTTAACGACTTCAAAACTGTTAATCGAGATGGTAGTTACAAGGCCAAACCGTTAACGCATCATGTCCGAAAGTTTCGTGGCTTCCTGCTCTACTATCTCAGGAAATGTCATGACCTTTCGTCCAACCTCGACACCGACGACGTTATGAGGATCACCAAGACGGAGTTCAACGATTATCTTGGTTCTCCGGACTATCATACGGATCTCCAATCGTTTTCGAGATCGACCTCAGCACCAACGGCAGTCGTTGATGAAGAGATGACAGCCCAAGAGTTTCGCAAGATGAGGCGCAACAAAGGCGACTATCACGATCTGAAAGATGACAAGTACTTCAATTCGTGGAACCGTGGTTTTGTTGCTATTGCATTCACGCACCATACCAACACCGTTTTAGATGGCTTGTATGTTCCAAAGACACCAACGGAAGTTAGTTTATTTCGCGAAATGCAAACGTTTATGTACGCTGTCTTTGAAGAGCATCTCAAGACAGATAAGGGAAAGTCGCTTGTCAGTCGATTTGAAGACACTCGTGACGCTCAAAGTATCTACCGTGAGTTGAAGAAACATGCCAGCAGCTCCACTGCGGCACAGATTTCTGGTGACACTATGTTGAAATACATCACTGCGGCACGTTACCCGGGCAACTGGCGCGGCACGGCGTATGCCTTTGTGTTGCATTGGAAAGAACAAGTGACGCAATATGAGAAGTTGGAACTCGAAGCCATCCCACCAAAACAGAAGTTACGCATGTTGCAAAACACTGTTGGTGATGTCACCGATTTGGCAAACGTTAAACAACTGAACGACCAAGTTGTTGCGCGCGGCGAAGTACCACTTGGTTTTGAAGGATACATGGAACTTCTCCTTTCGGCGTGTTCCACTTATGATAAGCACCACGATGCACCTCGTCAAGCAGGTCCTCGTAAGGTTTATGCAGCTGCTTTGGAAAGCGACGATGATGCATATTACGATGCACATCAAACCGAGTTGTATACATTGGAGACCGACGTCTCTGAAATCTATGCTAACGCCACCAACACCTTCCGAGGACGGTCTCAACCAAATCGGAACAACTCGTCGTTTATTCCCCGCGAAGAATGGTTAAAATTATCACAAGAACAACGTGATGAGTTGATCGCGAAACGACGCAAGGAACGCAGTGCCCAAGGCGGAACTGATTCCAACAATCGGAACCAACACCGTCAAGTTCATGTTCATGACATTCAGGATGACGTCAATCTTGATGATATCATTGAATACACGGTCAATGTGCATTCGATTCACGATACCTTAGCAGATTCGGAACCAAGCTCTGATGCGCTTCTGGCTCACATGGCCGGACAAACTCCTCCTGGTTCATGCCACGGTGATATTCGTAAGGTACTTGCCGCCAATCAACGTCCTAATGGTAAGGCATCATCCATCAAAGTTAATACAGCATCGACTGTCCCAGATACGTTCACGGTTGGTGACACCACCTATTACCTTAACAAGGGAGAGACTATATCCATTCAAGGTCGGCAGTATTCGGCGCATTCTACCATCTTCCATTATAGCGTTGGTAAACATGCCAGTACTATGAATGATAAAGCTCTCATCGATCGGGGAGCTAATGGTGGTATTTGCGGCGCTGATATGCGCGTTGTCGAAAGCTGTGAACGCTTTGTGGATGTCAGTGGTTTGGCAGGTCACCGCGAAAACAAGCTTCGTATTGTAACAGCCCACACCGTTATCAATACTCACAAGGGTCCAGTTGTCGCTGTGTTTCATCAGATGGCTCTATTGGGTAAGGGTAAGAGTATCCTTTCTTGCGTTCAAATGGAACATTTCGGTGCAGACATCAACGACAAGTCGCTCCGCCTTCCTAATGGCAAACAGCGCATCTTGATGGATGGGTATCAGATTCCATTGGATTTCCACAATGGCCTACCCTATCTCCAGTGCCGTTCCCCTACGCAAGCGGATCTTGATACTTTACCGTATGTTATTATGACATCGGACCTTGATTGGGATCCAAGTTCTTATGACAACGTCATTGACGATTTACATCAGTTCTATGATGCCAAGGTCGACACCATTTCAGACAGTCACTTTGA
>JANOQP010000621.1:0-4367 GCA_031414895.1 Saprospirales bacterium | reverse complement strand
GCGCCGCCCGTTCCGAGGATGAGGCAGGTTGTTTTTGACAAAATACTGCCCTCTTTTTTTTCAATCAAAAACCAATCATCGAGCGATTTTTCAAATCCAATCACGTCCGTGTTGAAACCCACCAACCGCCCGTCGCTGATTCGGATCGTGTTCACCGCGCCGACCGCCGAGGCCGTTTCGTCGAGCGAATCGAGATAGGGGATGACCGATTTTTTGAACGGGATGGTCACGTTCAGGCCGCGCAGATCGGGCTGGTTTTTGAGCAAACCGGGCAGTTTTTCGATGTTTTCGAGCGGAAAAAGGCGATATTGGTGGCTGTCGGAAATGCCGAGCCGCGCGAATTTTTCGGTAAAATACCGCTCCGAAAACGAATGCCCCAACGGCCAGCCGATCAACCCAAAAGTATTCATGTCGATTTATTTTTCCGCCATCCGCCGTCCGCCGTCATTGCTCCTTTTTTTCAATGACCAGCGGCGCGATGATGGGCCTGAACTTCACGATGTCGCGCGCCTGAACACCTTTTGATTCGGCCTCTTCGAGCAATTTTTGGGCGGCCTCGGTGCCGTCCTCGTGGTTGGCGGCCTCAATCTTGACGGCCCATGCCTCCGCGCTCTTTGGCTGTTTTTTGAGCATTCGGTCGGCAAACTGGGTGGCTTTTTTGCCGTTGCCGAGCTTCAAATTGTTGTTCGCGGCGCGGAGGTTGAGGCGTGCGTCGTTGGGTTGTTGGTTGGCGGCAAGCTCGCTTTTGCTGCGCTCTTTTTCGGCGAGGGCGAGGCGTTTTTCGTACTCGGCCTTTTGGTCGAGGGTCCATTTATCGACCGATCCGCGCGTTTTTTGGTAATCCTCGAGCGATGTTTTTGCCGCGTCGAGGCGGTTTGATTGGAGGTTCGCCTCGGTCTGGATCCGCAACATGTCGACGGTCGGCGGGGATTTTGAGACCGATTGGGCATTTTCAAGGTCGATGGCCGCGCCCTCAAAATCTTTCGCTGCATACCGAGCAATGCCCCGGTTTTGCATGGCCGACCAGTTTTTTGGGTTCGCCGCGAGGACCTTTGAATATTGCTCGACCGCCTTTTTCGGCTGCCCGGCAGCGGCGTAGGCGAAGGCCATTTGGGAGCGCAACGAGGTGTCGGCCTCGGCGAGGGCAAGTGTGGTTTTCGCGCCCGAATCGGCTGGGGCAATCATGCCAGTGAGCGATTTTTCCATGATTTTCAATGCCACGTCCGACCGCTGCAAACGGTTGGCGATGACCACGGAAAGGAACCGCGCAACCCGTTCGATGTCCTCCGAAAAGCCGCCTTCGAGGTCGTTGGCGAGCAGCCGTGTGATCGTCGTGTCGCCCGTCATTTTGATTCCGCCCGCGTCGAGGAGGCGGTATTTTACGTCAATCGTGTAGTTTTCGGCGGTCTTTTGATTGATTTTGCCCCAAATGACCATTTGTGCTGCGCAGGTCTGCGCGAGCGCGACGGCCTCGGCGGAGCTTGGGTAGTTCTTTTCGATGTCGTAAGATTCGTTCACGTCGATCCGTGCGCCGATGCCGTTTTTTTCGGAAAATGCGTCCAAAAAATCCATCAGCTCGATTTGCGGCTGGGTTTTCCCGGTCGCATTTCCGAGCGTTTTGAAGGGCAGGATCATGACGTTGAAACCGGGCCCTTTTCCCCAATTTGGGCATTCCGTTTTTGAACCGGCCTGAAATTTCCACAGGAGAAAACCGGCCACGAGCACCGCGAGGCCGCCGAGGATATAGGCCCGCCATTGGATTTTTTTGATTGCCTCGTTGGTCGGCCCGTCCTTAAAACTGAAGTCGCCGCGCTCGACCATATCGGCGACAATGAGCAGGTTGTCGGTGACGATATTGGTGGCCTGCCGCGCCTCGGTGACGGAAATGATGCCTTTCGAGGCCTGATTTTTGGTCTGCCGCAAACTGCCCTGATTGATGCGCACCGTGTTGAGCAGCTCGGAGTATTTGTCCTCCGTTTCCAAAAACGCAATGGCTTCATCGAATGCGCGGTCAAGTTCGCCTTGGCCGATGGCCATGCGGATGGATTTGAGAATGGCGGAGGTATCCATGATGGTGCTGTTTTTTTATCAAAAATTGCCGCGACAAAACGGGCTGCCGCGAAAAACATTATTCCTGAAAGGTAAAAAAAGCGATTTTAACAACTCTGTAAATTGTTGAAAATCAGGAATTTAGATTTTCCCGGCGACCCCCGCCAAAAACGGCACGAACCGAAAAACATCCAACGGTTTTTCCTCAAAAACGGATTCCGACCTTCGGGAAATGAACATCATCCGCTGCTCTTCCTCGCCGACCGGGATGACCAAAATACCGCCGATGGCCAACTGGTTTTTGAGCGCGTCTGGCACGACCGGCGCACCTGCCGTGACGATTATTTTTGAAAAAGGGGCAAACTCCGGCAGCCCGTGCGACCCATCTTTCAAAAAACAGCGGATGGCCCCGAAGCCGAGCCGATCGAGCAGTTTCCGGGTGTGGAGGAAAAGGGTTTCCTGCCGCTCGATGGTGAAAACGGCCGCGCCGAGCAGTGACAAAATGGCCGCCTGATAGCCCGAACCGGTGCCGATTTCGAGGACGCGCTCGCCTTTTTTGACGGCCAAAAGTTCGGTCATATAGGCCACCGTGAACGGCTGCGATATGGTTTGCCCGGCTGCGATGGGGAAGGCCTTGTCGGCATAGGCATGTTCCTCGAATCCTTTTTCGAGGAAAAAATGGCGCGGCAGGGCCCCCATCGCGGCGAGCAGCGGCTCGTCATGGATGCCCTTTTCGCGCAGCTCGTTGATGAGGCGGCGGCGCATGCCCTTATGTCGCCATGAGTCGGTCATTCTTTTAATGGGATAATGTGGGGAATGGGATAATTCAGCGGCGAAGGACGTGCTTTTTTTTGCATACAAAATTGAAATTGCCCAAAAAACGCGCCCTTAAAAAACCTTCGGGGAAAACTTTTTTCACCAAAAACAGGGATTTCTTCAACTGGCTATTGCAGAAAATGGTTTTGGGATTTAATATCTTTGCCGCGCCGCTCGAAAAGGGGCAGATCGAACGAATTTCAGTTTTCAAAAACACAAATTTATGTCAGCAACAGCCACCGAAAATGCCTTGAAACACAAGGTCAAAGACATCAACCTCGCCGATTGGGGGCGCAAGGAGATCCGCCTCGCCGAGGCCGAAATGCCCGGTTTGATGGCGCTCCGTGCCGAGTTCGGCGCATCGAAGCCGCTCAAAAACGCCCGCATCGCCGGTTGCCTCCACATGACCATCCAAACCGCCGTTTTGATCGAGACGCTCATTGCGCTCGGCGCGGAGGTCAGTTGGTCGTCGTGCAATATCTTCTCGACGCAAGACCATGCCGCTGCCGCAATTGCGAAGGCGGGCATCCCGGTCTTCGCATGGAAAGGCATGAACGCGGAGGAGTTTGACTGGTGCATCGAACAGACCTTGTTCGCGTTCGAGGGCGGAAAACCGCTCAACATGATCCTCGACGACGGCGGCGACCTCACCAATTTGGTCCTCGACCAGTACCCCGAGCTCGTCGCGGGCATCGGCGGCATTTCAGAGGAGACCACGACGGGCGTTCACCGCCTTTATGAGCGCGTCGCGAAAGGCACTTTGCCGCTCCCGGCGATCAATATCAACGACTCGGTGACGAAATCGAAATTTGACAACAAATATGGCTGCAAGGAATCGCTCGTCGATGCCATCCGCCGCGCGACGGACGTGATGTTGGCCGGAAAAGTGGCCGTCGTGGCCGGTTATGGCGATGTCGGCAAAGGCTCGGCTGCCTCGCTCGCGGGCGCAGGCTGCCGGGTGATCGTGACCGAAATCGACCCAATTTGCGCTTTGCAGGCGGCAATGGACGGTTTTGAGGTCAAAAAAATGGCCAATGCGATTCCGAGGGCAAACATCGTGGTCACTGCGACGGGCAACGTGAACATCATCGGCGAGGCGCATTTTCGGATGATGAAGGACAAGGTGATCGTCTGCAACATCGGCCATTTCGACAACGAGATTGACATGGCCTGGCTCAACAAAAACTACGGAAAGTCCAAAATCGAGATCAAACCGCAGGTCGATCTGTACGAAATCGATGGAAAGGACATCATCGTTTTGGCCGAAGGCCGCCTCGTCAACCTCGGTTGCGGGACGGGCCACCCGTCGTTCGTGATGTCCAATTCGTTCACCAACCAAGTTTTGGCGCAGCTCGAACTTTGGGAAAACCCGGGCAAATACGAGAACAAGGTCTACATGCTCCCAAAACATTTGGACGAAAAAGTGGCCCGCCTCCACCTCGAAAAGATCGGTGTCGAGCTCGAAGAACTCCGCCCAGATCAGGCCGAATATATCGGGGTTG
>JANOQP010000620.1:0-10565 GCA_031414895.1 Saprospirales bacterium | reverse complement strand
CAAAATTGTTCGATGGTCTTGCCCGCACAGGTAATCAACGCGCCGGGATTGGCAGTAGAAATTGATTCGATTTTTGCCGTAAAATGCCCCGCCGGGACGGACGGGCGCATCGAACTCAATCTCCTCGACGGGCAAAACCCGACCTATATTTGGAGCAATGGGACACAATCGCAAGACCTCACCGGAGTCGCTTCCGGTCAATTTTCCGTCACGATTACCGAGGGGAACTGTGTGCAGCAACTAAAAAACTTGCAAGTCAAATCCCCCGTAAATTTTCTGTTTTTGCCAAATTTTGTTGAAAAATCAACCTGCAACGGCTCAAATGACGGCAAAATAGACCTCGCCGTTTCGGGCGGAACGCCCCCATATTCTTTCCTTTGGAACAACGGGAGCACGACAGAGGACATTTCCGGCCTCACGCCGATGGCCTATCGGACGACGCTGACCGATGCGCGGGGCTGCACTTCCGTCTCGCCGTTTTTGGCGATCTCGCAACCGCCCGTTTTGTCGGTCAATGCCGATTCCATCCACTCGATTTCCTGCGCGGGCGGCGCGGACGGCGCGATTTTTTTGCAAACAAACGGCGGAAACCTTGGCGGATATTTCTGGAATTGGACTGGGCCGAACCAAAATTCGAGTGCGCCTTTTTTGACCAATCTTTCCGCCGGTTCGTACAAGGTCACGGCCACGGATACGAAGGGTTGCACTGGTTCGTTTTCTTTCGATTTGACCAGCCCACAGCCACTTTCCTACTTTTCGATTTTGACAAAAAACCCGTCCTGCATCGGTGTGGACGATGGTGAAATCTGGATTTCCGCGCTCGGCGGGCAGGTGCCATATCAATATTATTGGTCGAACGGCGCAGCCACAAACCAGCTTTTCAACCTCGCTTCCGGTCAACTAAATTTGACCGTAACAGATGTGCGAAATTGTCTTTTCAAAACAGTTTCGCCGATGCTTTCCGCACCACAAGTCATTGATTTTCAATTGGACAGCATCAAAAATATCCGCTGCTTTGGCGAGGCAAACGGGCAAATTTTTTCGAAAATAAATGGCGGTACGATGCCCTATTCGGTCAATTGGAACAACGGTTTTTCGAGCGGTGCCAAACTTGAAAATGCCCCGGCGGGAAAATATTTGGCTGCCGTGACCGATGCGTTTGGCTGCAAGTTTTTGAGCGATACAATTTTTATTTCTGGCCCCGCCGCTGCGCTTTCTGCCGACCTTATTTCAACAGAAAACGCCTCCTGTTTCGGCCTTTTCGACGGCTCGGTCGACGTGGAAATAACTGGCGGAACGCCTCCGTTTTCGCCGATGTGGAACGACAGTTTGGCACAGGAAGATTTGACAAATATTGGCCTCGGCTACTGGGATTTTTCGGTGACAGACGCAAACGGTTGCACGGCAAATTTGCCCACGACGGTCGTTGGCCAGCCCTCCGAAATCCAGCCAAATGCCGCCGTGCAACAGGTTCCGTGCATCGGAACTTCATTTGCGAGCATCGAACTGAACCCGACCGGGGGCTTTGCGGGCTACAATTTTTTGTGGAGCAACGACTCGACCGCGAACGGGATTTATTACCTCCAACCGGGCATTTATTCGGCCACCATAACCGACGGCGGCGGCTGCCAACAGGAAATAAAATCTATCGAAATTTTTGACCCAAACGACGGTTTTGCTGCGCAAACCATTGATTTTCAACCTATTAGCTGTTTTGGCGCAAATGACGGGGAAGCCGAATTCACGCTTCTTGGCGGAACTCCGCCCTTTCAAATTGCCATCAATAACGGCGTTTTGAAAACCATTCCAGGTCAAAATTTCACCCTCGAAAACCTCGATAACGGCCCCGTTTTTTTCACCGTTCTCGACAACGCGGGCTGCCTCACCAATTCCGACACCATATATATAGAGGAACCGTCGAAGGTTTTTGGTTTTTATGAAAATTGGCTCAATCCTCCTTGCGCGGGCGAGGCGACGGGCTTTATTTTCCCAAATATTGTCGGCGGCGTGCAGCCCTATTCATTCGATTGGCAGTTGCCGAATGGCGCACATTCGTTGCTCAAAAACCTCGAAAATATCGGCCCCGGTGACTATCAACTCACCACGACCGACCTCAACGGTTGCGCCTTCACCATCCCAAAAATCACGCTCTTTTCGCCCGCGCAACCGCTCTCGGTCTCGCTCGACAGCCTTCGTCACGACAATTGCGCGAACGGCAGCGGTTTTATCCAAATCCATGCCGTCGGTGGTGTCCCAATTTATGATTATGCTTGGAGCACGGGCGATTTTGGCCCCGTATTGACCGACCTCGAACCGGGGTTTTATGTACTTTCCATCACCGACGACAGCCTTTGCGAGAAGGCTTTTCCGTTCGAGATTTTGAGCTTCAAAGACCCAATTTCCGCCGTCGCGGACATCGAAAACGTCGCTTGTTTTGGCGATTCGACCGGCTCGGTGAGCATGGACATTTCGGGCGGAACGCCCCCGTATCAGCTCAATTGGAATACCGGAGCGACCACAGATTCAATTTTCGGGCTGCCAAAAGCCACCTATTTTTTGGAAATCAAGGATGCCGTTGGTTGTTCAACAACAGTCGGGGTGGCGGTCCAACAACCTGCCTCGCCATTTACTTTTGATACAATTTTGGTTGAAAATGCGCTCGCCGGGCAGTCAAACGGTGAAATTTGCGCCTTTCCGCAGGGCGGAAATCCGTCGGATTATGATTTTTTATGGTCAAATCAACAGACGGGCGATTGCATTTTCGGCCTCGCGCCGGGCTATTATTCTTTGACTGCGACGGACGCGAACGGATGCTCCATTTTTGCGGATTCGATTTTTGTGGATGAAACCATTTCGACGGGAAACATATTTGGGAGCGAGCATTTCAAAATCCAGCCGAACCCGGCAGATCAAAAAACGGTTATTTTTTGGGGAAACAACCAATCGGCCCAACCGTTTTCGCTGGCCATTTTTGATGTTTTTGGAAAACAATGGACGGATTTCACCCTGAATTTTATGGAGAATAAATCGCTCGAAATTGATTTATCAAACTGGCCAGCTGGGGTTTATTTTATAAAAATGGAGGCCGAAAATGTCGGTTTCATCGAAAAACGGATGGTGGTTATCCATTGATGACGTTTTTTTAGATACAAGTCGTCCCGCCCGGTTAATTTTGTCGCCTGGCCAAAAAAGCCAAAATTCAACCTGCGCTTTACCGTTTTTATAGCCCGCACCCAACCCGCGACCTCATACATGACTTTTGACCAATTCCCATATAGCCGCCCTGAAATGGGTTCGCTGTCCGCCGATTTCGATGTGCTTTTGGACAAGTTTTCTTCCACATCAAATAAAAAATCCGCATACACGCTTCTACTGAAAATCAACGAGTTGCGCTCGAATTTTGAATCCATGTTCAACCTTGCGCATATCCGGCACTCGATGAACACAAAGGATGTTTTTTATGAATCCGAAAATGATTTTTTTGATGAAAACTCGCCCAGGTTTGATGCGCTGAACACGCAATTTTATCAAGCACTTTTGGCGTCGCCGCATCGCGATTTTTTGGAAAAAAAACTCGGCTCGCACCTTTTCGTCACTGCAGAACTTTTGACCAGAACCTTCCGCCCCGAGATTTTAGAGGACCTCCAAAAAGAGAACGCGCTCGGCTCTGAATACGATAAAATCAAGGCGCAGGCCGTCATCGAACTTGACGGAAAACCCTACAATCTGTCCACTATCAACCCGCTCGAACTTTCCGCCGACCGCGATTTGCGTCGTCAGGCGACCGAGGCGAAGTGGCATTTTTATTCAGAAAATTCAGAAAAATTCGAAGCCATCTATAACGATTTGGTAAAAACCCGGACGGATATTGCCCAAAAACTGGGTTTTAAAAATTTTGTGGAAACTGGTTATGTTCGGATGCAGCGCAGCGATTATGATGCAAAAATGGTCGCCGTTTTTCGGCAGCAAATTTTGGAACACGTCGTCCCGCTCGCGCAAAAACTGTATGAACGGCAACGCCGTCGCCTCGGACTTGACGAACTTTTGCATTTTGACGAGGAGTTCAAATACCCGTCCGGCAACCCGACGCCGAAAGGTTCGCCCGATTGGATCGTCGAAAATGCCAACAAAATGTACTCAGAATTGAGCAGCGAGACGGGTCGTTTCTTCACTGAAATGAACGAAACAGGTCTCATGGACTTGACCAACCGTGACGGTAAACAAATGGGCGGCTATTGCACTTATGTTTCGAAGCACCGCGCACCATTCATTTTTTCAAATTTCAACGGCACGAGCCACGATATTGATGTCCTCACCCACGAGGCGGGGCATGCTTTTCAGGTCTGGTCGAGCCGCGAATTTGAAATCAAGGAATATCATTGGCCGACCTATGAGGCTTGTGAAATTCATTCGATGAGCATGGAATTTTTCACTTGGCCGTGGATGCAGTTTTTTTTTAAGGAAGATGCGGAAAAATACCGCTTTGCGCACCTCGCCGGGGCGGTCCAGTTTTTGCCATACGGCATTGCGGTGGACGAATTTCAGCACGTTGTTTATGAAAACCCGGAGATGACGACCACCGAACGGAACGCGGCATGGCACAAAATCGAAAAAAAATATTTGCCTGGGCGCAATTATAACGGCCTGCAATTTTTGGAAAAAGGTGGTTTTTGGCAGAAACAGAGCCATATTTTCAGTTCGCCATTTTATTATATTGACTATTGTTTGGCGCAAATCTGTGCTTTTCAGTTTTGGAAACGCGACCGGGAAAACCATGAAGCGGCCTGGAAAAGTTATGTTGAGCTTTGCCAAGCGGGGGGCAGCCAATCATTTTTGTCGCTCGTTGAACTGGCCGGGCTGCGGTCGCCGTTCGAGCCGGGTTGTGTAGAGTCGGTAATCGGTGAAATCGCTGATTGGCTGGAAAGTGTGGACGATTCAACTTTTTGAGGTCGCGTTTGTCAAAATCAGGACATAAATAGTTGAATTATTCAAATATATCGGTCAACCAGCCAGCCTCAGAAACCTGACTTATCCATATTTTTGGTAAAAATCATTCGGTTCGATTAGTTGTACTTTTATCTCCACGAACGACAGTCATTTTTCCACCAAATCTAAATCTCGTTGTCATGACAAAAGAAAAATTCAAACTGACCGACTTCAAAGTCGAAAGTTTCATCACCTCGCTCGATTCCAGCCAAATGGAAAAAACCAAGGGCGGTCTGCAGGTGACAATTCAGGGCAAAAAAACGAACTACGATGTCCGTTGGACCAGCATTGACACGCGCATCGAGCAACTTGCAGGAAAAGCTTTTTTGGAAAAAAAGAAGTAAAATTTTTCATTTTCAAAAGGTGAACCAATGTCATATTTGGTTCACCTTTTTTTTTGCCCAAGATTATTAAATGGTATTTTTTCGGCTTTATCACGCACTGTTTGTGCAAATGAATTACCAGATATTTTACTGTCCATCCAAGATTCAAAATCAAAATATTGAAGCAAAATCTTGCCGACCGGGCTTTCGGACTCTTCCAAAAGCACTTTTTTCTCCTTTACAAAAATCAAGTTTTGTTCTTCTTTCGTGGCCGTTCGGACCAATTCGCCCATAAATCGGATGAAGGTTGTTTCCATTTTGAACAGCCTGTTTTTGCTACGCAAGTAGCGGGCGGAGGAGCGGAGCAGTGATTCGAGAAGTTCCATGTTTCCGATTTCGTAATGCACCAAAAGATTGAGCATCCGTGCTAAACTTTGCAAATCTTGACGTTCGACCGTCCTGTGCTGTCCCAAAATTTTGTTGATAAAATCGAGAGCCTGTTCAAATTCCTGACAGCCAAAAGCAATGGAAAAAAACTGGAACTGAAAGCTCGGCGACTCAAAAAATGCGCGGTCTGCGCCCTTCGTTTCTGCTTCCAAATTGGTTATTTCAGCCCTCCCTTCTTCAAAATTGCCGGTAAAAACGCATAAGTTAAGTTTTCCCAAAAAATATTGCCTTTGTATTTTCACCCGGTCGTCATGTGTGATTGGTTTCAACTGGCGGAATTTTTCGAGCGTTTCGCGCACCTCTTGATACCGTTGAAGGAGGCCACAGGCGAGCAAAAAATTTGATAAAGAGGCAATATACTCGGTCAAATTTTCGGTCAAAAACCACGGCTTCGATTCCTGCAATTGAAGCAATTTTAGCCCATTTTCATAGAAAAGTTCGTAGTCGAGCGTCAAATAATGGTAGATTGTTTTTGACCGGAAGAACAAGACGCGTGCCGTGTGGGACAACGCTTCGTCAAAAATTTTGAGCAATGGGTCGTCTGCTAATTGGTGCAATTTTTCAAGGCGGGTTTCGTGCCGAGCAGCTGCCTCGGTTTTGACTGATGTCCAAATTTTCAGGAAAAGTCGCCGATAATCGGCCAAGTTTTGGAGCTGTTTTAAGCACGTATCTTCCTCATAATCAATGCGTTGTATTTCCCGGGCTAGCAAATCCATGTCGCTCATTGCGTAGGCAATATGCTTTTCCCATCGCAAAATTTCGAGCAAAATTGCAAAATTTTCGTACCGAAAAGCCAGCCGCCTCGCCTTCATGAGCAAGTCGCCGCAGTCCGAATAAAGCCCCCGGCGAAACAAAACCGAGACGGACTGCAATTGGTGACGAAGCCGATATTCAATCGAAGTTTGCTCATCAAACGCCTGCAAAGCCTTCAAAATCAAGTCGTATAAATATGCCTTTAATTCTGTATATTTTTTTCCCTCGACCGTTTCGTCCGGGTAGATTATTTTGACAAATTCGTAATCGTCCAACGATTTTGCTTGGTCATTAAGCTCAAAAAGTTGCTTGAAACGCGATTGACGCTCCGCCTTGGTCTGCGCCCAAAGGATGAAATACCTTTTTTCGGAAGGCGAAAGCGCTTTTATCAACTGGAAAAGTTTGTCGGAAGGCGTTTTTGACATTTTAGTGCAGTCTTGTTTTGCAAAACTCCGGCAAATTGTCGCATTTCAGCGAATTATACAAACCTATATTTTTTCCCAGAAACCTGACTTATGCCTTTTTTTGGGCTTGTTGAAAATTGGCCATGCATTCATCTTTGTTCCATCAAAACAAGCCGACGCCTTGACATATGAGAAATAACCGTCGTTCTTCACTTAAAAAATTGGACTCATGAATGCTGTAAAACAACTCCGCCCAAACAACTCCGAGCCGGTTGTCATCTACCCCGATTTCACTGTGCCATCCGTGAGCGGCCTTTTGAGCAAGGTGGCGAATTTTGAAAAAATTTCAAAAAAGATAGCACTGCCTACGATGGAGGGTTTAAATTTTGAAAAAACGCGCGAAATACTCTTTTTAGAGGCGAGTGGAAATTATACGATGATACATTTTGCGGACGGGCGACAGGTGTTGGTCTGCAAAACGTTGCGCGAAATTGAGAACATGATGCCGGTTGACCATTTTGTGCGCATCCACCGTTCGCACACCATCCAACTTCGGCACTTAACAAAATACATCCGTGGAAAAGGCGGCTGCGTCATCCTGAAGAATGGGGCGGCGTTGGCCGTTTCCGCTGGCCAAAAAGATGTTTTCATCGAGGCAATCCATGCCTATTTTGGTTGATTTAGGAGAAATAACGCCTAAAAACCACTTTTTAAAGAATAGTCAGTAAGGGTTTGGTCGTGAAATTGCCGGGAGGGTGTGGCATCCTCTCGGCATTTCATTTTTTGAGCAGCCCGGCTTTTTTCACAAAAATATTACTTCGTCAACTCTTGAAATACATCCTCAACACCGAGCACCTGTTTGTGCATTTCGAGGAGCGTCAATTTTTGGGCTACCGCAAATTGGAACACATCCGCCCGGATGTCCTTTTCGATGGGAGCGGTCAATTGCCAAATATTTTTGCCGATGTATTTTACTGATAAGACATTGATAATTTTTTTCAACAATACTTTTTCTATTTTTTCCAAAAACTCAACGGTCACGACTGCACTACCTTTTATGCTGTTTTGCAAATCGCCGATGAACGAGTCTGCTACGATTTTTCCTTTATTGATTATCAAAACGCGGTCGCAAATGGCCTGAACCTCCTGCATGATATGCGTAGAAAAAATGACCGTTTTTTCTCGGCCAATTTTTTTTATCAAATCACGAATTTCGACCAATTGATTCGGGTCGAGGCCGCTGGTCGGCTCATCGAGAATCAGGACCTCCGGGTTGTGCAACATCGCCTGTGCAAGGCCGACCCGCTGGCGATAGCCTTTCGAAAGTGCGCCAATCAATTTTTTTTGCTCCAAACCGAGGCCGGTCATTTCAATCATTTCGGCGACCCGTTTTACGGGGCTTTTAATTTTATGCACGCCTGCCACAAAAGTCAAATATTCCCGGACGAACATATCTTTGTAAAGCGGGTTGTGTTCCGGCAAATATCCAATCCGCTTGCGCACGGAAATGGGGTCGTTAATGGTATCAAACCCGCATATTTCTGCCGTGCCCTCGGATTGCGGGAGGTAACAGGTCATTATCTTCATTGTCGTGCTTTTTCCCGCACCGTTCGGCCCAAGAAAACCCAATACCTCGCCTGGTTTTGCCTGAAAGCTCACAGAATCCAAAGCGTGTTGGCTACCGTATATTTTTGATAAATTTTGAACTTTGACACTCATTGACCCAATATTTTTGTTCAGAAAGGGCAAAAGTAAATACAGGTGTCCGGGGTTTTACATTTCGGGGCGAATTTCAAACTGGTTTAGACGTAGTTTGGCAAAACCTCGTTTGAACTTCCACGCACTCATTTTTTCTGTTTTTAAATAAAATTTCAATGTCCAAATTAAATCAAAACCGCATTTCATTTTATCCAACGCTATTGAATTCGGTGTTTTTTTTGTGTTTTATAATGCTTGCATGTTCAACGGAAGCACCAAAAGCGGTTGTTCCAGAAACTGCAAAAGACAATTTGAGCATTGTGCAAGAACCCAAAAATTCGGCAGAGGCCGAGCAAAAACCAGTTGTTGAAAAAACCGCCGCTCAAAAAGAAAAGCCATTGAAGTATTCAACCCCACCTATTTCAGAGAAAAAAGAAATTTTGAAAACTGAAAAGAATCAATCGATTTCGGAAAAACCATCAATGCACATTTTGAAAATTGATTCGAACAACGTTGAAAAATCGGAAAATGCAGTCATTTTGGACTACGGAAGATGGAACGAAACCCTCCAAAAATATGTCTCGGCAATGGGTCGAGTCAATTACAGAGGATTGAAATCCGACCAAACTGAGTTTGATGCTTTTTTGAAATTGCTTTCCGAAAACCCGCCGAAGGAAGATTGGAAACGCACCGAAAAACTGGCTTATTGGATAAACACTTATAATGCCTTCACTATAAAACTTATTTTGGATAATTACCCGTTGAAAAAAATTACTGACCTTGATGGCGGTAAAACTTGGGACGTGAAACGGATTGAAATAAGTGGTAAAAAATACTCGCTCAACCAGATTGAAAACGATATTATCCGGCCAAAATTCAAGGATGCGCGGATTCACTTTGCTGTAAATTGTGGTGCAATAGGTTGTCCACCGCTTTTGAACCAAGCGTTTTTGCCAGAAACTTTGGACGACCAATTGGGCAGCCGTACTCGGGCGTTTATCCGGAATGAAAAATTCAATCAAATCTCTGCCGAAAAAGCGGGATTGAGTAAGATTTTTGATTGGTACGGAACTGATTTTGGGGATGTCAAAACTTATTTGAACAAGTATTTGAAGGTCAAAATCAATGAATCGGTGACCATTGGTTTCAATGAATATGACTGGAATTTGAACGAATAATCGCATTCAATTCATGTTTTTGTACAAATCAAAGCGTATCAAAAGTGGACTTTTGACACGCTTTATTTTTTTGAAAGTTAAAGTTTTCGGTAAATACTTTGTCAGCAAAATCAAGCGTTAAAAGGGGACTCAATAACGCACCTTTACCACCGCATCTCATGTCATCATCTACTGCACCCTATAAAATCCTTTTGGTCGAAGATGACCAAAATTTCGGAGATGTCCTTCGCTCCTATCTTGAAATGAACGACTACGAAGTCATCCTCGCAACGGATGGCGTGCTTGGCCTCGAAGCATGGAAAAAAGGCCAGTTCGACCTTCTCGTTTTTGATGTCATGATGCCCAAAAAAGATGGTTTCACCTTGGCAAAAGAAATCAGGGAGAGAGACCAAGAAGTACCCATTGTTTTTTTGACCGCAAAAACCATGAAGGATGATGTACTTCAAGGTTTCAAAGTTGGCGCTGATGATTATATCACAAAGCCCTTTGCAAGTGAAGAACTTTTGGCACGCATCGGCTCTATTTTGAGGCGGACCGCAAAAAGAAAAGACCCAAAAGATGAAGTCCGGGAATATCGTTTTGGAAAATTTCGCTTCGATTATCCGCTCCGCGAACTTCATTATACAGACGAAAACGGGGAAAAATCGGTGGACAAACTTTCTCCAAAAGAGGCCAGTTTGCTCCGAATGTTCCTTCTACATATCAATGATGTTACCCCTCGCTCAGAGGCTTTGAACAAAATTTGGCATGAGGACACTTATTTTACTGCCCGCTCG
>JANOQP010000619.1:0-2646 GCA_031414895.1 Saprospirales bacterium | reverse complement strand
GCAGGTCTTGGCCTGGCGCGTCGGCCTGTGTAAATTCGTTGTCGGGGTTGGCCATTTTGTTCATCATGATCGGGTCCGCACCGCCGACGCCTATGGTGAATATCTTGTATCTCCGGTTGGCATCGCCCGGCAAATTGATGTTGGCGGGCGCTTCGATCACGTTGAAATCGGGCGGTTGCACATCGGGCCCAGCGGTTTGCACCCCATCGGTGAAGACGATCATGTTGCGTATCACATTGACGCCGCCCGTCGCCAGCCAATTGTGGGCGGCCTCCATGCCCCTGCCGAGGGGCGTATTGGTGGATGGGAAACGCGTTGCAGGGAACAATTGCCCCTCGACCCCTGCTTCGGTGTCGAGCCAATTGGCCCCAAAATTTCCATCAAAAGCCACCGGCAGGGCCACGCCATCGGTAAAAAACCAGACGCTCAAAAGGTCTGCATTTGTGATGCCCGACATCCGTTTGAGCGATGGGAGATAGGTCTTTATGGCATTTTTCAACACCGTCCACCGGCTTTTGAAAGTCCCGGGAACAAGCGGGTCCGGCTCGCCCGAATCCCAGCCCATGCTGCCCGATTGGTCGAGGACGAGGGCGAATTTTTGGACGGCCGGGCAACTTGGCGGTGCTGCCAACGTGACGTTCACATCGTAATCGCGCGCCACGGGGGCTTCATCGGTGTCACCATCGCCGTCGATGTCCCAACCGCCCGTCCGGACGGCGGTCACCCTAATCTTGTAGGTGTTGGCTGTTCCGCTGGGTGCAGTGCCGCGGAGGTTCCCGACCCCGGCGGTATTTTCGACGCAAAGTTTGGTCGGGCAACCGCCCGGACAGGCTGCCGCGCAAAAAAGGTCGGAGAAAACGCCCGCAGAACCATTGTCGGCCACCTGAAAACGGACGGCGGGATCATCCCCGGTTTGGAGGAAAAAGCTAAATTCCGGCACGCCCGCGCCCTCGTTGAGCGTAAAATCGGCGACGTTCGGCTGGATGACCCTTTTTGTTGCCCCCTGGGCAAATGCGCCTGCCGGCATCATTGACAAAATAGGAAAGGCGGCGATTGCGGCCCATTTTACAAAGCGGTGAAAAAATGGTTGGACGTTCATTTTAGGTTGGTTGTCGTGAAAAAATCATTCTTGTGCCATGCCAGTCGCATCGGTCCGGATGATCAGGGTCCTGTAAATCCCGGCGGCATCCCTTTCGGAGCCACCGACCAAAAAACCCCCGTCCGAAAGTTGGGCGAGACAATGGCCTTCGCGTAAAAGGTTGGTTTTCAGGTAGTTGTGCTGCCAAGCGACGTTTTTTTGTGTTAAATTCACCTTCACCAAGGCCGCCCCGGAGGAGACTCCCGCCGTTTGCCAGCCGACAACCGCGGCGTTCCCGTCGATTGTCAGGGCGATGCGCTGAACGGTCATATCGGGCAAGGCAAGTTCCCAATCTTTCGCCCCGGTGTCCGAAAGTTTCACCAATTTCCCTGAACTGCCCTCGCGGAGCAACATCAAAAAGCCGCCCGTTGGCAACCGTACGAGGTCAGTCGGGGTCGTGTTCCCAAAAAAAACGGGGGCTGACGGGCTGGCCAAGCTCGAATTGAGGGTGAAAAGACAGGCATTGTAGGCCGCCCCGTTGAGCATCCTGCCTGCCACCGCATAGCCCCCGTTCCTTTGTACAATGCAATGTGCCGTGTTGTTTTTATCGGCAGAAAAATGGGCGACCCGGTTTATCGTGCCATTCGGCAGGGTTTCGGTAAAATACATCCCAAGGTTGGTGCCAATGCTCGATTTTCGCCCGCAGGCCACCATCCCCCCGGCAGACAGGGCCGTGACCCCATAGCCCGATTCGTTGCCGTCGTTTATGTCGTCGAAAATGGTCTGGAAGGTTTGCTGGTTGAAGTTTTTGTCGAGCCGGAGCAGGTAAAAATCGTCGCCATTTGCCCCGCCCGCATCGAAATGCGCCACGCCCGTGAACGAAAAACCGTTGGCATCCGCAATCCCGTACCGCATGGCCTCCGCTGAAAAATCGGCCCCGACATCAAAAGTGCCAATGGTTTGACTGCTACCGCCGTTCGCCGGAATGCTCGCCGTGACCGTTTTGGCATTGTCGTTCGTCGCCACCCAAAAACCGCCCGCCGGGTTTTCGGCCACCAGCCGCGCGATTTCCTGCGCATTTCCGCTCGCCAAATCGAAGGTTTTCACAAAAGTCACCGGCCTCGCCTCTACAAAGACCGTGTCCCTATCAATCGCGCCCCCTGGGCCGACCACTTTGAGGACGACCCGGAAAGTGGCCGCCGACAAATAGGTGTGCGACGGTTCGAGGTCAAAACTTGGGGCCGTGTTGTCCCCGAAATCCCATTCCTGCTCGGTGATCTGCCCGGTCGATTGGTTCTGAAAAACGGCCGTCCACGGCACGTCGCCGAAGGTTTGCGCGACCATGATCTTGGCAACGGGCGGCGGGATGGTCGTGTCGATCACGTTAAAGGTCCGGGAGGTCGAAATGGCCGGGCATTCGCCGTTCACGATCGTGAGCCGCACCTCAAACTCGCCTTTTTTGCCAAAAACATGGATCGGGCTTTTGGCGGTCAGGACGCTGCCGTTCGCGCCGTCGCCGAAGAACCAATTGTAGGTCAAAAGGCCGCTCCCGGTCGAGGCATCGGCAA
>JANOQP010000618.1:0-5872 GCA_031414895.1 Saprospirales bacterium | reverse complement strand
ACCCCGGAGATAAAAAGGATGGAAGTTTTTCATCACACCAGACTTATCCAGAACCTCCGCCCAGGCAGATAAAAGGCGGGAGTCGTCCTCTCCTTCTAAATAGAGAATAAACGGAGAACTGGTCGTTGCAACTAATGTCATATTATCTATTTCCGAAAGTGCCGTAAGAATAGCCGGAGTTGAACTGATTCTCTGATTAGTATCCTGTAAAACAGAGATAATTGATTGGGCATCAACTCCTTTTATAAACTCCTCCGCATGTGTGGCCACAATGAACTGTACGCCCCCTTTTAATTTAAAATAACTGATGACTTCGCGTTGTAAATTGACGTGCATATGTGCGTCTGGCTCGTCAAAAAGGATAGTGGTCAGACCATCGTATCCGTAGTAAAAAGCCAACAATGTGAGTACTTGGTGAAAACCGCTTCCGGCAGAAATGATGTCAAACTCCCTACCATTTTGAGTTTTATATGTAAGGCCGATTTCCGTGTTGTTTCCTCCTTTTTCATAAACTGGGGCATTGAGTTCTACCCCAAACCAGTTTTTGATGACTCGTTTTACTTCTGCCCAATCCTCATTGTCCTTAATTGGAAGCAAAATTGGTTTTCCATCCGCCCCAATTTCCTTGTATTTATCAACAACTCGATAGAGCAGGTTACGTAGGACTGACCCCGGTTGAGCTTTGCCAACCTGCTTCCTGATTTTTCCCTCATCTCCCCATTCTTCGAGAGGTTCAAGTCCCGAAAATGGTGGAACATATGCAATCCGGGGAAGTACCTTTTGATCGAGCAGATTCCAAAATGTTTGCCAACCCTGTTTTGGGATAGCATATGCTGATTGTGGTGCTTGATATCGGAGTTGGACTCCAAAAACGGTGGGCTGACCTTCATTATCGAGCCATTCCACTTCAATTTCGACAAGAATGTACTCCTGTTTGTTTTTTTGGGTTGCGTCCCCTGTCGGCAAATACCTCCTATCTGTTTTGTCATGCCACAAAAGGTTGAATTCGGGCAATGGCAGTGCTGTGAAGTTGGGCAGGACAATCTGCACAGCTTCAGTACCTCTTTTCAGAGGGCTTCTTCTGCCTTTTGGAATGGGCTTCCGTTTGAATTCATCGACACAATACTGCCAAATTGCCATTGCCTGCAAAATGGTACTCTTTCCGCTATTATTTTGGCCTACCAAAAGGTCGAAATTTTGAAACTCGAAAACTTGATTACGAATCTTCTTGAAGTTTTTAATAGTCAGTTTTTTGATTGACTTATTGCCCATGATGTTAGATGTTTAGTTAATACGACTAATTTCGATACCGACCAAAATATCCTCCGCCAGCTCGATTTTATCGCCCGGAATTTCAGAAGCCCATTCCAGCGAGGTCGCCAAAACCTCG
Organism: Saprospirales bacterium; assembly: GCA_031414895.1. Classification (GTDB taxonomy): domain Bacteria; phylum Bacteroidota; class Bacteroidia; order Chitinophagales; family Saprospiraceae; genus JANOQP01. The sequence continues at coordinate 4,482 of JANOQP010000618.1, read as the reverse complement.
TTTTTGATAAATTCCTCAAATTTCCCGACGGCCTCCAAAATCGCCCCGTGCCGCTCGATTTTTACCGAAATGCGGTCGGAAACGAGGAAATCGGATTCTTTTCGCAGGTTTTGGATGCGATTGACAAGCTCGCGGGCCATCCCTTCGGCGCGGAGCTCATCACTCAACGTGATGTCGAGCGCGACGGTCAGCGGGCCATCGTTGGCAACCAGCCAGCCGGGCAAATCCTCCGTCGAGACAATCAAATCTTCGGGCGCAATCGAGTAATTGTTGCCGTTGATGACCACCGGGCGGCTGCCGGATTTCTCCAAATCGTTGATTTCCTCGTTCGTGAAAACGGCGATGAGGTCGGCGGCGGCCTTCATGTCCTTGCCGAGTTTCGTGCCGAGGGTCTTAAAATTGGCCTTCGCTTTTTTCTTTATCAAACCGCTCGAATCGGTGATAAACTCGATTTCTTTCACGTTCACCTCGGTCAAAATCAGCCCCGAAACGCCTTCGATTTGACCGATAAAAGCCGGATCGAGGACGGGCAACAGGATTTTTTGCAGCGGCTGCCGGACGCGGATTTTCTCCTTTTTTCGTATTGAAAGCACGAGCGACGAGATGCGCTGCGCGTAGTCCATCCGCGTTTCGAGGTCGAGGTCGATGAGCTGTGGGTGCAGCGCGGTGAGGTCGGTGAGGTGGACCGATTCGTGGCGGAGCGGCGTGTTTTTGGCCCTCGCTTTTTCGCGGATGGGGCCGGTCAGGTTTTGATAAAGCCAGTCCGAAAAGAACGGCGCGACCGGTGCCATCAATTGCCCGACGACCATCATGGCCTCGAAAATGGTCTGATAGGCCGATTTTTTGTCAAAATCAGAGTCGGATTTCCAAAAACGCCGCCGCGAGAGCCGCACGAACCAGTTCGACAAATGTTCATCCACAAAAGATTCGATGGCCCGACAAGCCCGCGTCACGTCGTAATCGTCCATCGCGGCGCGGTATTCGGCCACGAGCGAATAGGTTTTTGAAATAATCCAACGGTCAAGTTCCGGGCGTTTTGAATGTTCCAAAACATCAAATTCGTCCATGGTCCAGCCGTCGATATTGGCATACGTCGCAAAAAACTGATAGGTGTTGAAAAGTGTCCCGAACAGTTTGTTGCGCACTTCGAGGATGCCCGCCGTGTCGAATTTGAGGTTGTCCCACGGGTTGGCGTTCGCCATCATGTACCAACGGGTCGCGTCCGCGCCGAACGTGCCGAGCGTCTCGAACGGGTCCACGACGTTGCCCTTTGATTTCGACATTTTGTTGCCCTCTTTGTCCAAAACGAGGCCGTTGGAGACCACATTTTGGAAGGCCACCGAGTCGAAAACCATCCCGGCAATCGCGTGGAGCGTGTAAAACCAGCCCCGCGTTTGGTCAACGCCCTCGGCAATAAAACTGGCCGGGAACGAGGTCGGGAACGGGTTTTTGAACGGGACCGGGTCGCCCGCCGCGAGTTTTTCTTGGTCGAGGCCCCATTGCGCGTAGGGCATCGAGCCGCTGTCGAACCAGACATCGATGAGGTCAAGCACGCGGCGAATGGGCTCGTTTATGGAAGAAACCAAAATGATTACATAAATATATGGGCGGTGTAAATCGTTGGGAACCAATTGGTCAAGCCCCAAAACCGCGTTCGCCCGGTCGATTTCTTTTTGCAAATCCACAAGCGACCCGATGCAGATTTCCTCGCCTTGGTCTTCCGTGCGCCAAATCGGGATGCCGATGCCCCAATAGCGCGAGCGGCTCAAGTTCCAGTCCTGCAAATTGTCGAGCCAGGTGCCAAAACGCCCGCTGCCTGTCGCTTCGGGCTTCCAATTGATGGTTTTGTTGAGCTCCGAAAGCCGTTCGCGCGCAGCCGAGGCCCGGATGAACCACGAATCGAGCGGGTAATAAAGCACCGGCTTGTCCGTCCGCCAGCAATGCGGGTAATTGTGCGCGTACTTTTTGACGTTGAATGCGAGGTTGTTTTCTTTCAAATAAAGGGCAATCAACAGGTCGGTCGCTTTGAAATCGGGGGCGGATTTTTCTTCCGCTGAATAATATTCCTCTTTCACAAATCGCCCGCCGAACAGCGGCACTTCCGGCACGAAACGCCCCTGCCTGTCCACCAACGGGAAGGGCAAATCGGGATTTTTTTCATTGAAAATGCCGATAAAAGGCACGCCAGCCGCCTTGCACGCCCGGAAATCATCCGCCCCAAAATAGGGCGCAGTGTGGACAACGCCCGTCCCGTCCTCGGTCGTGACCCAGTCGCCGGAGATGATTCGGAAGCCGTTTTCGCGGACGTTTTCGGTCAAGATTTCGGGGGAAGGGAGGAGCTGTTCGTATTGAATATCAACGAGTTGTGCGCCTTTGATGCCCGTTTTGACGACATTGAACGGGATTTTTTTGTCGCCCAATTTGAAATCGGCGAACGGCAGCGCGTCGTTTTCCTTCGGGAAATATTCGCCGAGCCGGGCTTTCGCCAAAATCAGGCTCACCTTATCGCCCGTGTACGGGCTAAAAGTCCGCACTTTGACATATTCGATGTCCGGCCCGACGGTCAGCGCGACGTTCGAGGGCAACGTCCACGGGGTTGTTGTCCAAGCCAAAATGCGCACGTCCTCGCTGTCGGAATCGAACAAATGGGCGGATTTTTCGCCGTTCTTCACCTTGAACATCGCCACCACGCTCGTGTCCGTCACCTCTTTGTAACAGCCGGGCATGTTCAGTTCGTGGGTCGAAAGTCCCGTCCCCGCCGCCGGGCTGAACGGCTGGATGGTGTACGATTTGTACAAAAACGGGTCGCCCGCAGCGGTTTTTTTATCGTAAAGCCGTTTCAGAATCCACCAAACGGTCTCGATATATTCGTTCTGAAAGGTGATGTACGGGTTGTCGAGGTCCACCCAATAGCCCATTTTGACGGTCACGTCGTCCCAAAGGTCTTTGTAGCGCATCACCGTTTGGCGGCAGGCGTGGTTGTAATCGTCCACCGAAATCTTGGTGCCGATGTCCTCTTTCGTGATGCCGAGCTCTTTTTCGACCTGCAACTCAATGGGCAGGCCGTGCGTGTCCCAGCCGCCTTTCCGCTCGACGCGCTTTCCGTTGAGGGTCTGGTAGCGGCAAAAAAGGTCTTTCACCGTCCGCGCCATGACGTGGTGGATGCCGGGTTTTCCGTTCGCCGACGGCGGGCCTTCGTAAAAAACAAAGCTGTTTTCAGCGGGCCGGTTATTGACGGATTTCTGGAAAATCTTTTGCTCCGCCCAAAATTTGAGGATATCGGCGTCGATGGCGGGGAGGTTTAGGGTGTCGTATTTTTGGTACATAATTCCGTGTGGTATCGTAGAATTTGGATTGATTTATAGAGGATATTAAATCTGTTCAGAAGGCAAGTGCCCCAAAATCTCACTTTCCAATTGCTCGGTAGTGGGAAAAGAAGTACTTAAATTTTCGGGCAAAGCACGGGTTAAAACCCACGAACTTACACCTATTGGTTTGCTCAAATCGCGCAGCGCGTATTCAACTTCGACCCGGTTTTTGGTTTTGCAAAGTATGATTCCGATGCTCGGGTTGTCGGTTTCGGTTCGCATGGAATCATCTATCGCTGAAAGGTAAAAATTCATTTTACCTGCAAATTCTGGTTCAAAAGCGGTCATTTTCAGGTCAATGGCCACAAAACTCCGCAGTCGGATATGATAAAAAAGCAGGTCGAGGAAATAGGTTTTCTCCCCCACTTGCAATGGGTATTGCCTTCCGATAAAAGCAAAACCAGCCCCAAGTTCAAGCAAAAAGCGAACGATGTGGCTGGTCAACTGTTTTTCCAAATCAAGCTCCTTCATGGCGGGTGTCATGGCCAAAAAGTCAAAAACATAGGGGTCTTTCAAGGTTTGTTGCGCCATTTCAGCTTGTGGCAATGGGAGTGTTTTTGCAAAATTGCTCAAAGCCTGCCCTTGGCGTTCGTGCAAACCAGTCTCAATATTGAGGCCGAGCATCGTCCGCGACCATTGATTTTCGAGGGTGGCGAGAAGGTAAAAATGCGCTGTTTCGAAGCTCCCGGATTTTCTGAAAATCAAGACATTATGCCCCCACGGTATTTGTTGAACAAGCTGTTCAACAATTGGATTTGCACCTTTGTAAAAAAGGAAAAACCGCCGCATGAAATACAGGTTGTCCTTTGAAAACCCCGTATGTCCCGGAAATTCTGCCTGTAAATCGGCCGACAAACGCTCCACGATTCCGGTGCCCCATGCCGCGTTTTCGAGTTTTTCATCTATCATCTGGCCCATTTGCCGGTACAGGCGAATGAGGTTTTCATTTACCGAAAGGGCCGCTTTGGCCTGTGCTGACCGAACCGTTGATTTGATTTGTTCGAACCAAGCACGGTATTCTTGGGGCAGCATATCGAGTGTATGCATGGTTTATCAAAGTCTGTTTTGCGTTGGCCGGTTGTCGACGGATTTTTGGAAAACCTTTTGCTCCGCC
>JANOQP010000617.1:0-5825 GCA_031414895.1 Saprospirales bacterium | reverse complement strand
ACGAAATGGCCAATGAAGAGCTTGAAATCTTGAGGTTCCAATTTGGCACCTCAAGTTAGAACGATACCTGTTTTTTGAGCCAAAATCACGGCATCACTCCCCCAACATCCCCCTCAATTTCTCCCCTTGCCCCACCATTTTCGGGCATTTTTTCCAAAAAAACGGCTCGGCGGCGGGCCATTCCGCGTTTTTGATGGCCCCATATTTATCGCGCAAAATCGTGCTGCACGACGTTGCCGACTTTTCGGCAGCCTCCATTTTTTGAAAAATTTGGAGCATTTGTGCCTGACCCGCACTCGAAGTATCGGGCCTGGCCAACAGTTTTTGCGCCTGCTCGTTCAGTTCGACCAACGGTGTGACGCAATCGCACCATCCGGCGGACATTTTTTCGTATCGGGTTTCGGGCGGGTCGGTGCAGGCCGAAGTCGCGAGCAAAAAAGAGAGGATGGGGAGCGCGATTTTCATGTTGGGCAAAATTATTTTTTAAAACTCAAATCAACTCCACTTTCGGCGTGACGATTTCCTTCCCGTTTTCGATGCGTTTTCGGCCAAAAACCAGCCCGACCGTGTCGGCATCCACCAAAATGGTTTCGCCCTTTTGATAGGTCCCGGCCAAAAGGTATTTCGAGATTTCGTTCACGAGCGTTTTTTGGAGGGTGCGTTTCATCGGGCGTGCGCCAAATTGTGGGTCAAAACCGGTCTCGGCCAGCCATTTTTGGGCGGCTTTTGTGAGCTCGAGCGAGAGGCCCTGTTTGGCGAGCGGCTTTTTGAGGTCGCCCAAAAGGATGTGCATGATGGTCTCCATTTGGCTCGCCGAAAGCGGGGTGAAGACGATGGTTTCGTCTATCCGGTTCAAAAATTCGGGTCGCAGCCGCATTTTCAACAGCTCAAAAATGGCTTTTTTGGTCTTTTCAAGCCGCTCTTCCTGTTTGGCCGGGGGCATATTTTCGTAGCCCTCGAAACTTTCCATGATGATCTCCGCGCCCGTGTTCGAGGTCATGATGATGATGGTGTTCTTGAAATTTGCCGTGCGCCCTTTGTTGTCCGTCAGCCGCCCGTCGTCGAGGACTTGCAGCAAAATATTGAACACGTCCGGGTGCGCTTTTTCGATCTCGTCCAACAAAACGATGCTGTACGGACGGCGGCGGACGGCCTCGGTGAGCTGCCCGCTTTCCTCGTAACCGACATACCCGGGCGGTGCGCCGACGAGCCGCGAGACAGAATGTTTCTCCATGTATTCGCTCATATCGATGCGGGTGATGGCCTTTTCGTCGTCAAAAAGTGCCTCGGCGAGCGCCTTCGCAAGCTCGGTTTTGCCCACGCCCGTCGGCCCCAAAAAGATGAACGAACCGATTGGTTTTTCCTCGTCCGAAAGCCCGGCGCGGCTCCGGCGGACGGCATCGGCGACCGCTTCGACGGCCTCATCTTGGCCGATGACCCGTTTGTGCAGCTCGGTTTCGAGGCTCAAAAGCCGCTCTTTTTCGCTCATCGTCATCTTCGTGACCGGCACGCCCGTCCATTTTGAGACCACCTCGGCGATGTCGTTCGCGGTGACTTGTTGGGTGGTCATGCGGTTTTCGGGCGCGAAATTGGCGAGCTTTTCCTCGGCCACGCGGAGCATCGCTTCCTGCTCTTTTATTTTGCCAAAACGAATGGTCGCAACCTCCTCGTAACGGGCCTCGCGCTCGGCTTTTGCGGCCAATATTTCGAGCTCCTCGATGCGCTGTTTGCAAACTTGGATGGCCTCCACGATGTCCTTTTCGCCCTGCCATTTTGCTTTTAGGGCATCCGATTTTTCTTTTTGGACGGAAATTTCTTGCGCCAAAATGGCCACTTTTTCATCGTTTTTCTCCCTTTTCAATGCCTCGCGCTCGATTTCGAGCTGCCGGACGCGGCGTTCGAGTTCGTCCACCTCTTCCGGCACGGAGTCGAGTTCGAGCCGCAGTTTCGCGCCCGCTTCGTCAATCAGATCGATCGCCTTGTCGGGCAATTGGCGGTCGGTGATATATCGGTGCGAGAGTTCGGCGGCAGCCACGATGGCCTCGTCCAAAATCTCGACTTTGTGATAATTTTCGTATTTTTCCTTCAATCCGCGCAGGATGGAAATCGTGTCCTCGAGGCTCGGTTCGTCCACATAAACGGACTGAAAACGGCGTTCGAGGGCCTTGTCGGTCTCGAAAAACTTCTGGTATTCGTCCAAAGTGGTCGCGCCGATGGTGCGGAGTTCGCCGCGCGCGAGGGCGGGTTTCAGGATATTGCCCGCGTCCATCGAGCCGCCGCCGCCGCCCGCACCGACGAGCGTGTGGATTTCGTCGATAAAAAGGATGACCTGTTCCTCCGAATCCTGCACTTCCTTGATGACGGCTTTGAGCCGCTCCTCAAAATCGCCCTTGAATTTCGCGCCCGCGAGGAGCGACGCAACATCGAGCGTGAATATTTTTTTGCTCCGCAAACCTTCCGGCACGTCGTGCTTGACGATGCGCCATGCGATGCCCTCGACGATGGCCGTTTTGCCCACGCCCGCCTCGCCGACGATGATGGGGTTGTTCTTTTTGCGCCGCGAAAGGATCTGCAAAACGCGCCGCATCTCGTCGTCGCGCCCGATAACGGGGTCGAGTTTGCCGTTTTCGGCCATTTCCGTGAGGTTGATGGCGTATTTTCCGAGGGCATTATAGACCTGTTCCGTTGTTTGGTCGGTCACCTTTCGGCCTTTGCGAAGTTCTTTCAGTGCCGCTCCGAGCGCATCGGCGGTGGCGCCCTGCCCGTTGAGGAGCTTGGCGGTTTTGTCGCTGCCCTTTGCGATGCCAAGGAGCATCATTTCGACGGAAATATAGTCGTCCGAAAACTCTTTCAGGCTCGCTTTTGCGGCTGCGATGGCCTTGTTCGCCTCGTTGGTGAGGAACTGTTTGTCCGCGCCGCCCTGCACTTTTGGGGTGTTCCAAACAAGTTGGTCCACCTCTTTTTGGAGCGCGGGCAGGTTCGCGCCGCATTTTTTCAACAGAAAATTGGCCACGCTGTCCTCCGTTTCGAGCAAACCTTTGAGCAAATGGGCGGTGTCCACGCTCTGTTGCTCGTAGTCGGCGGCGATTTTTTGGGCCTTGACGATGGCCTCCTGGGCCTTGATGGTGAAATTGTCGTAGGTCATGGTTTGTGTTTCGAGTTTCGGGTTTTGAGTTTCGAGTGGGGAAAGTTTTGGGTTTCGAGTTTTTCGGGGTTCGGCAACTCGAAACTTTCAAAAATGAGTCCCTTTGTTGTTTTTGGAAAAAATGGCGGTTCGGGGTCGGTTTTGGCTGCCGTTTTGACCGTTTTTTTGTAAAAAAGGATGTCAAAAGGGCAGGTTTTTAAACCATTTCGGCATTTTTCACCACGCGTTCCCGCCGCTCCAAAATCCAGATCGGCAAATAGACAATGTGAAAAAACAGCAACGCAATCGGCTCGGCGGCCAATAAATAATGTTCGCCGAGGTGTTCCAAGAGCGTCCCCGGCGGCGGTTTTTCGGTGTACATAAAATTGGTGCCGAGCCACATATTGAGCGGGTGCAGCACGGCGACAAACAGATTTCCGAACAAAAGTGCCCAATAAATGCCCTTATAGGTCGGTCGAAATTTATAGACGATGGTCGCATAGAGCGTCGAACCGACCAGCCCGATGTGCACCGGCCAATATTTGAGCGAAAACCAACCGGGCCACGCGGTCTTCAAATCGGGCGTGAAAAGTGCTTGCAGGCAGGCGGCCATTACCCAAAAATAGGTGATGTCATAGATCAGGTGCGACCTCCGGGCGAGCATGAAGGGCATCACGAAATTAAGCGCGTAGCAAAGGTGGAGCGGCAGCACGTTGTTGATTCCCCAATCGCCGACCCAAAAAACGATGCCCAAAAACAGGAACCAAGTTGCGACCGGGATGAGGGCCATGATCAGCCCGATTTTGGTCTTTTTCGCTTCTGTTTTTTGCCGCAGGCCAATCAAGATCCATAAAAACCACCAGCAAACGGCAATCACGAGCCACGCGAAATGCTCGGTGTCCCATGCTTTGAAATTGTTGTTGTCGCAGAGAAATGCTTCAAAATCCATGTTGTTGGCCATTTTTGCTCGGGTAAAAATGCGACAGCCGGGTAGTTTTGCGCAGCCTTTGTGGTTTAAAAAACCCTTTCCCCCTTTTTCTGTTTTCCCGGCGATGAAAGAACTGATTTCCTACCTCAATAAATATTTTTGGAAATACCGGGGGCGGCTCCTCGGCGGCATTTTGTTCGTCGGCCTCGCCAATTTTTTCCGCAACTGGCAGCCAAAGGTCATCCGCGACGCGCTCGACACGATCGCCCTCGAACTTGGCATCTGGCAAAAAGGCGGTGCGGCTGCGGTCGGGCAGCCCGCGATGAGCGACGCACTTTCGTGGACGGTCTTGAAGTTCGGCCTGTTGGTCATTGTGCTCGCGCTTTTGCAGGGGCTTTTCATGTTTTTCATGCGGCAGACCATCATCGTCGTTTCGCGGCTCATCGAATACGATATGCGGAAGGAGATTTTCGGCCATTATGAAAAGCTGCACAACGCTTTTTTCAAAAAAAACAACACGGGCGACCTCATGAGCCGCATTTCGGAGGACGTTTCGAAGGTGCGGATGTTCCTCGGCCCGACCATCTTATATGGAGTGGACACGGTTTTGCTGTTCACGATGACCATTTACTCAATGCTTTCGGTCAATGTCGAACTCACGCTTTGGTCGCTTTTGCCGCTGCCGTTTTTGAGCATCTCGATTTTTTGGGTCAGTTCCATCATCAACAAGAGGTCGGAAAAAATACAGGCGCAGCTCGGCGTGCTGAACTCGACGGCGCAGGAGGTTTTCAGCGGCATCCGCGTCGTGAAAAGTTATGTTCAAGAACCGGCAATGGGTCGATATTTTGGCGAACAGGCCGAGATTTTTCGCCAAAAAAACCTGAAACTCATCCAAGTGGACTCGGTTTTTTTCCCGCTGATGCTCCTTTTGATCGGCACTTCGACCATCATCACGGTCTATGTCGGCGGCCTGAAAGTGGTTTCTGGGGAGATTTCACCGGGGAATATCGCCGAATTCGTTATTTACATCAACGCCCTGACCTGGCCCATCACGAGCATCGGTTGGATTGCATCGCTCACGCAACAGGCCGCGGCGAGCCAAAAACGCATCAATTTCATCCTCAAAACCGAGCCGGAAATCACCAATCCCGTGACCGATCCTGTCCCTTTGAAAGGCCATATTTCGTTTGAAAACGTCGCCTTCACCTATCCCGACACTGGCATGGAAGCGTTGAAAAAAGTAAATTTCGAGCTTTTGCCCGGCCAAAAAATGGCCATCATCGGGCGGACGGGCAGCGGAAAAACAAGCATCGCCGACCTTTTGGTGCGGCTTTATGATGTTTCGGAAGGCCGGATCTTGATCGATGGAAAGGACATCCGCGAGCATGATTTGAACAACCTCCGCGCCCAGATCGGGTATGTGCCGCAGGACAATTTCCTCTTTTCGGACTCGATTTCGGCGAATATCGCCTTCGGCAAAACCGGACTTTCGCAGGAAGAAATCGAAAAATACGCCCGTTTTGCCGCTGTCCACGAAGAGATCCTGACGCTGCCCGAAGGCTACCAAACCGTTGTCGGCGAGCGCGGCGTGACCCTTTCGGGCGGCCAAAAACAGCGCGTGAGCATCGCCCGCGCGTTCGCAAAACAGCCCGATATTTTGTTGATGGACGACTGCCTTTCTGCCGTCGATACGACGACCGAGCAGACCATTTTGAGCTATTTGAACGAGGCCCTCGCCGACCGGACGGCCATCATCATCACGCACCGCATCTA
>JANOQP010000616.1:0-1675 GCA_031414895.1 Saprospirales bacterium | reverse complement strand
CTTCGACGAACTGGCCGCAATCGATAATTTCGAGACCGGAAAAATCTTTTTCAGCGGTTTTGGGCGCGTGATAAACGCCATGCGCCGTTGCCCAAAGTTCATCATCGGGCGCATCCACGGGCGGGCGATTGGCGGCGGCGTGGGCCTTGCCTCGGCGACCGATTATTGTATGGCCACAAAGTTTGCGACTATCCGCTTGAGCGAACTGGCGGTCGGTTTTGGGCCTTTCGTCATCGGCCCGGCGGTCGAGAGGAAGGTGGGGACCAACGCTTTTTCAAAACTTGCCATGACCCCGGAGGAATGGCAGACCGCCCATTGGGCCCAGCAAAACGGGCTTTTTTCGGAAGTTTTTGACACGACCGAACAGTTGGATGCCTATATCGCCCATTTCTGCGAAAAACTGCGCGGCTACAACCCGGAGGCCATGCGCGAGCTGAAAACCATTTTTTGGCAAGGCACGGAACATTGGGAAACTCTCCTCGACGAGCGGGCGGCGATCAGCGGGCGGTTGGCCTTATCGGATTTTTCGAAGAATGCGATTGCGGCGTTCAAGGCAAAGTAATTTTCGGGCGTTCAGTTTTGGTTTTTGGATGATGATTGATTGTTGGCGAGGACGGTAACATTGACATAACAACGGCGGTGTTTGATTTTTCAAAAATTCAGGGTGACGTTGATGGACACCAACAAGGCAAATGACTTTGCGGCCTCTGCTGCTTTGCGTAAAGGGCATAACAGGCGTTGAGACCGTGTGATGGGGCTTTTTCTTTATTAGAAAGGACAGAATTGGTCAAAAATTAATTTGACTAACCCCGAAGTCCGGCAAGAAAATTTTTTACCTTCACAAAATCTTTTCACAAAAAACGGATTTCGTTATGAAAAAACCGATTTGCCCGGCCGCTCCCGGCCGCTCCCGGCCGCTCCCGGCCATTCTGATTTTGGTTTTTAGCCTTATGGTGGCAAAGACCTATTCGCAGGATCAACCCTGCTCTACCCTCATGCCAAATGCGCAAACCCGCCAAGCGATAGAGGAGATAATCGCCAATTCAGGGTTGCTGCCTTCAGGAACCACATGGCAAGTTCCTGTTCGGGTAACTATCGGTCGAAATGATGATGGTTCGAACAATGCGGTCAACGAAGCAACCATCGACGATTTTTTGGCCGTTATGAACGCCAAAATGAACATTGGGCCGAACATTTACAATTTTTTTCGATGTGGCCCGATCAATTTCGCCGACTATGACAAGTTCAGAAACGGCACTATTAACATCCGCGAATACTCGGGAGTACCAGGTTTTCTCAACCTGTACGTTCTGAACAACAACAATTCGGCAGATTTTGCTGCTTTTCCGTGGCAACTCAATCCCTTTATTTATGCTCAAATAAATGGAGGGCTTAACTCGCTCACAAGCAAAAACGGGTTCCACGAACTAGGGCATACGCTAGGAATGTTACACTCTTTTGAGCCCACTCATCCCTTTATAGTGCCGGTAACTTCATCACAATCGGACTACCCAGACCCGGACAACAAGCTTGGGCGCGAACTCAACATTACGCAACCAGCTACCGGCAAAGATTTTAATACTCCAAACAATGTTAACGGCGGCGATGGCGTAACTGACACTCCGCCCGGCTGCGCAAGCGGCACAAGCTTTGCCTCGTTTTATCCGTCTGCCGC
>JANOQP010000615.1:0-4660 GCA_031414895.1 Saprospirales bacterium | reverse complement strand
TCCGGCTCGCCCGTATAATTCCCGACATGAATAAAATAGGTGGGCAACAATTGATGCTTATCATGGATAGACTTTTGATAATCAAACGTATCAAAAGGGTCGTCCTGCAAACCGAACGAAACGGCTATGCGCTGCACGCAGTTTTTTAATTGAAATTTTAATAAATCCCTGAAAAAGCCACCGATGTTCCTTACAAAACCTTTGTTCTTATAGGCAAAGGCATAATCAATATCGTAGGTCAATTTGAATTGAAATTGCCGCTTATCGGGCTTTGTTCCGGGAAATTTGTTGGCCAATATTTTACCAATCTCTAATGCCCATAGATCAATCAACGGCTGTTCCAAAAAACCGTGCTTAAAAGCCAAACTCTCGGTCGCCGCAAACCGTCCGTGTTTATCTTTTTTAAAGGGCAAATACTCCTCAAACCGGCTGATCAGCCAAAAACTGGCGGCCAAAAAATCAAAAGGGAAATCGGCGTTTGGTTGGTTGCCCTCAAAAAAAATGGGCAGTTCGCGCCAATGATTTACTGTGATTGACTGTGGCTTTATGTCCGTTTCAAAAAGCAAATTGTGCGGCGGCAAAAGCAGCTCGTTCTCGGTGATTTGTTGGTTGCCGTAATTGATTTTACAAAAGCCATTTTGGTGAAATTCCGCCCGGTCGTTGATCCAGACCAGTTCGAGGCCCATCATTTTTTCAAAAAAAAACTGCGCCGCATAATGCAGCCGAGGGGTCATTTGCTCCGAAAAAAACAACAGTTTTTTCATGCCGGGAAAGCGGAAAGCCCGAGCCAATCGAGCGTGTTTTGTCTGTAAATGCGCTGTTTGGTGGCCTCCGGCAAGTTCATTGCGCCGATGAACGCGCCGATTTCGAGGTCGCCGAGCGGGAACGGGTAGTCCGAGCCTAGCGTTACTTTTTCAGGGCCGACCATTTCGAGGATCAATTCGAGCAGCCGCGGGTCGTGCGTGATGGAATCGACCCAAAATTTGCCCAAATAATCGCGCGGGTTCACCCGGTTGTCGATCGCGACGAGGTCGGGGCGGCAGTTGAAACCGTGCTCAATACGGGCCAGCGTCGGCAAAAACGAGCCGCCCGCGTGCGAAAAACACCAGCGGAGCCCCGGCAACCGTTCCAAAACGCCACCAAAAATGAGCGAACAGATTGCCCGCGAAGTCTCCGCCGGCATCCCAACGAGCCACGGGAGCCAATATTTCTGCATCTCGGACTCGCCCATCATTTCCCACGGATGGACCAAAATGGACATGCCCAGGTCTTGTGCGGCCTCGAAGATCGGGAAGAATTCCGGCTCGCCCAGGTTGCGCTGATTGACGTTCGAGCCAATCTGGACACCGGGAAAGCCGAGCGACTTGCAACGCTCCAACTCCTTGATTGCCAATGAGGTGTCTTGCATCGGCAGCGTCCCGAGGCCGAGGTAATTTTGTGGAAAACGGGCGCAGGCCCCGGCGATATCGTCGTTCAAGATCCGCGCGACGGTGCCCCCATCTTCCGGTTTTGCCCAATAGGAAAACAGCACGGGGATGGTGCAAATGACCTGCACATCGACCCCTTTTTGAGCATAATCGGGGATGCGGATCTCGGGGTCCCAGCAGTTTTGCTCGATTTCCCGAAAAAAGCGGTCGCCCTTCATCATCCGCGCAAACCCCGGTCGGTTGTGGTCGAGCCGGATGAACTCGCCGTAGCCAAATTTTTTGGAAAAATCGGGCAGGTCGGCGGGCATCAGGTGGGTGTGCATGTCGATCTTCATCACTTCCTCGGGATTTCGGCCAATTTTGGATAAAAAACGAGTTCAGTCCGCCTGTTTTGCGCCCGCCCCTCCGGTGTTTCGTTTGGGGCGACGGGGAAAAATTCGCCGCGCCCGATGAAGCTCAACTGGTTGTCGTTCACGTTGAACTCGCGCGAAAGGACCCGCCCGACGACGTTCGCCCGGAGCAGGCTCCAATCGCGCGAATCGCGGATGGTCGTGCCTTTTTCCTTCGGGAAAATATTGTCGGTATGCGCGATGATGGCGGTCTGGAGGTCGGGCCGCGTGGCGAGGAAATTGCCCACGATTTGCAGCGCGGGAAGGCCGAAACTGCTCACCATCAGCCCTTTTTCGTCAAAAATTAGGGCATCGGGCAGCGTCAGTCGCACGGATTGGCCGTCCAAAATTTCGGTAAAAACGGTCGTGAAATTGGCTTGGCTGAACGCGATGGCCAGCTCATCGGAGATGTTTTGGAGCGTCGAATCGCGGTTTTTGTTGGCTGATGCGATGCGGTCAAGGAGGTCTTCGCGCTCGGCGAGGGCAATTGTTTGTTGGGAAAGCTCCTTGATCAGTTTGTCATTTTCCTCCAAAAGTTTGGAGTTGGATGCCTGGGCGACGGCCGATTGGTTTTTGACCTGCGATTTGGCCGTGGCCAGTTCCGATTCGAGCCGCCCGACGTTTTTGGCAAGCGACTCGGTGCGGTCGGTCAGCGCGGCAGTTTCGTTTTTTCGGGCTGTGTTTTCTTGGACGAGGACGGTCTCGCGGGCCTCGGAAGCCTTTCTTTTTTCCGCCTCGGCGCGATAAATCTTGGCTTTCACGCAGCCGGAAAAGGCGACAAAAAGGGCGAAAAGGAGGGCCAGGTTTTTCATGTCAAGCAGGATGATTGGTATTGAGGCGATGACCCGAAGTCATCGCCCCTGGGCTGTTCCCGGTTCAAAGGAGCTTAAAACTGGACGCGCCCAGCAGCCCTTTATCGCTGTAGATTGCGGCCACATAATTGCCTTTTTTGAGTTTTTCGTCCAATTTATAGGTAAAAGAGAGCCGTTGCGTCTCCTGCAGCGTGACCTGTTTGACCTGCTGCGCGACAATATTGACCGGCCCGGCGGGGGCTTGGACGGTCAAGCTGACGGGTTTGGAGCAGGCGATGGGCGTCGCTTTTTCGTCCGTGATGACGAGGTAAAGGTTGGTCGCGCCCTGATAGGCTTCGGGGATGTCGGCGAGGTCGAAAGAGATGCTGATCTCGCGGACTTTCCGGGCTTTCGTGGTCAGTTTGTCGCCGCGTTTTTCGACCTCGACGCGGAATGCGGAGGCTTTATATTTAGCGGATTGGGTGCGCTTTATCTGCTCTTCGAGCTGTTTTGAAAGGTCGCCGACCTGCCCGGTGAGGGCCAATTTATCGCCTTTCAGGGCCGTGTTTTCGCCAGTCAGGCGGGCGTTTTCGGCCTTCAATTGGTCATTTTCGGAGCGCATCATCGTGACGACGGTCTCGATCTCGGTCTTCGCCTTTTGCATTTCGGCAATCTGCATTTGCAGCGCGGCGGCATCGCGGGTGCTTTGCTGGCGGAGCGCGGCAATCTCGGCAGTCTTTTTTTCAACGATCCTTTCGCTGCGGCCAACCGCCCCCTGCAAACTCTCGTTCTCGGTCCGGACGCTCAAATAGCTCGTGTTGAGGCTGTCCAATTGACGGTCGAGGTCGGCCTTGACGCGGGCCAGCGAGTCGAGCTGTTTTTCGGAAAGGGTGATCTCGCCGCCCATAAGTTTGGTTTTGTTCCAAAAACTCCATGCGAAACCGCTGGCGAGGAGGGCCAAAATGGTGGCGATGATGGCCCAAACTTTGAGGCCGGTGTTGGAGGATTGGTATTCGGGCTGCTGCTGGCTGTAGTTGTCCATGAAAACTGATTGTTTTTGATGAAACCTTGGTCGATTTCGGGGCAAAGTACGATTATTGGTTTGGGAATATTGTTTTCCCTTCCCTCAAAGATTTTGCAAAAAATAACCCTCGACCTTGTTGAAAAGGTGCACCCGGTCGCGCCCCAAAACATTGTGCTCGTGGCCCGGATAGACAAAATAATCGACCTGTTTGTTTTTCGAGACGCATTCTTGGACGTACCGCAGCGAATGTTGCCAAAGCACCACCGGGTCGTCCACGCCGTGGATCAACAGCAGTTTGCCGCGCAAATTCGGGACGTATTTGAACAAACTCGCATTCGCGTAGCCCTCCGGATTTTCCTTTGGCGTGTCCATGTAGCGTTCTGTGTACATGATTTCGTACATTTTCCAGTCAATCACGGGGCCGCCCGCGACGCCCACTTTGTATTCGCCCGCCGTCCGCGTCATCAGGCCCGTGGCCATAAAACCGCCAAAACTCCAGCCATAAACACCGACGCGCGACGTATCGATAAATGATTGCGCCTTTAAAAAATGAACGCCCGCCAGTTGGTCCACGATCTCCGCTGTGCCGAGCTGCCGATGGATCGCGCTCTCGAACGCAAATCCCCGGTTGCCCGACCCGCGCCCGTCCATCGTGAAGACGACGTAGCCGAGCGAGGCCATGCGGTGCATCCAAAGTTCCGCGCCAGCGAGCCAGGTGTTCGTGACAAGTTGGACGTGCGGGCCGTTGTAGAGATAGACGATGGCCGGGTATTTTTTGTTTTCGTCAAAATCGGGCGGCAAAATGGTGCGCATGTTCAGCGGAAAACCCGCTGCGGATCGGATGATCGAGAGCCGCGTTTTGCCGGTCTGATAATTTTCGAGCGGGTTTTTCGCCCCAAAAATGATCTGGCGGGGCGTTTTCCCGTCCGTTTTTTGGCAATAAATAAAGCGCGGCGTGGCCTCGTCCTGAAAATTATCGAGCCAGCGGCTGCCGTCGGGGCTGATCGTCGCGTTGTGCGTGCCCTCGTT
>JANOQP010000614.1:0-4792 GCA_031414895.1 Saprospirales bacterium | reverse complement strand
GGGAAATTCTCTTGTAAATTCCATTGCAAAATGCGGGGTTTTGATTAAGGAAAAAGCAGGTGGTTTTTTTCCAAAATTTAGATCGAATGGGTTGTACTTTGTTGTATCACTGCCTCCATTTTGGTAGACCAAGCCCATTATCCAATGTTCATCTTCCTTTTGAGCAATGAGCCAAAACGGGGATACAAGGCCTGCAATGCAGGCCCAAAGTGTTTTTGACAACATGATTGGTGGGAATAAAAAACAGAGGGCAGCCGTGACGACTGCCCTCTGTTGAGGTGAACTAAAAAAAATTATGGATTCTGAATGACCAATTTATGGACAGAAGCGTGTTGTCCATTCGCATTGAACCAAACGAAATAAATGCCGGGGGAAAGGGAGGCGACATTTATCCGAATAGATTGTTGCGCTTCGTTTGCCCGCATTTGCAGCCATGTTTTTCCTGTCAAATCGGTGACTGAAACCTCGGCACCCATTTTTAGAGCCGATTCAAATTTCAGTTCGACCGTTTCGGTTGCCGGATTCGGGATCAATTGACCGATTGGTGTTGACAAGTTCGCCGATTTCTTTGTACGTTCTTCCGAAAAGCCGCAAATCGAGTAATCGTTATACTCCAACCCGGGATTTTGGATGAACCCTGCCCGCATGGAACGGGCGGTATAAACAGCTCCGCCGCCTGTAGCCGGACATTGGTTGGCGATGTTTTCAATCAATAGAAGTTGCGCAGCGGTTGCCGAGGGTTCGGCCAAACCAACCGTTTCGAGGAAAACGGCATTCACCTGTTTTTGGTTGGTTTCAAAAATGGCGGATGCCGGAACCCCATTGTTCAATTGGATAAGCGCGTTGATTTGGACGGTTCGCAGCGAATCGAGCTGGCTGTCGATGTTTTCCATTGTCGCCGCGAGCGCGTTTTCTTGAAGTTCAAGTTGGGCGATTTCGGCTTCGGCCTCCTGAATTTGGGTATTCGTGGAGGTCAGGTTCATCACTACTTGCCAGAGCGGTTCGAGTTCAATCGCCAAATCGTGCATAGATTCAATGGCTTGTTGATATGCAATGGCGAGGGAAGCACTCGGGTTGAAAATTTCAGATAGACCCTGTTTTACGGCGTAAAACCGTCCGATATTGCCAATGGATGCAGCCTGATAAAATGATTGAACGGTCAGGTCTTGGTCAATCAAATATGGATGTCGGCTCAATTTTTCAAAAAGCTGGCATTGGGCCATCCATCTTTTTCCAGCCTGAACCGGGTCGGAGGAGGTTGCCATTTCTGCAATATGGAAGTCGGTATCGCCTGTGGATGCACCGTCTTCGCCGCCTTCGCCTGTTGCCGGGTTGATTGGGGTTTCTCCGCAGGAGGATTCACCAGTCAGGCTACAGGATGCGTCTTCCCCAAAATCAGTAAACCAATCTTGCGGGCCATCTATCGGATTTACAGGAAACAGAGCGGTTTCTGTACGAAATTTGTTGTCGGCCAAATCTTGAAGGTTGGCAAAATAGACTGCGTCCTCATTTGCATCATTCAATGGCGACCAGATATTGCCGTGATTGAGTTGTGGGGACAAGATGGTTGAATAGTCCAACCATAATCCCGAAAGATGTTTCCCGAAGGCCGTATTCCTCAGTCTCGTATCCAAGCAAGGATTTGAAAAATACATGCCTTTATAGGTCCCGGTAATGGAGTTGCAGCAATAGAGGTTGTCCGGTGAATTGCTGATGTCCATGCCTTCCCCATACCCAAACTCAAGATAAGTCTCAGAGCCTTCAATGGAGTTGTTCACCACCTGCAACCCTGTACAATTCAACAACCTTATTCCCCGGTGCTTGCTTTGTTTGTTGTGAACAAACAAGTTGTCGGCAATCAGCCCGTCATCCTCGGCAAGGAGGTGTGCATCGCAATCGGTCATGGTCAGCGGGGAAAACTTTCCCCGGAGTTCGTTGCCAAGTATTCGGATTGGCGCATTGATCCTGTCAAGTCGGATCCCGATTGCCCCGAAAGGCTTGTTGTCTGCCACATTGATGGTGCAACGTTCGATCCGGACGGTACTAACGGTACTCAATGGGTCGGCTGGAGAAGGGTTGAACACATCGGTGATCCAGATGGCCGCCGAATTTTCCCCGAGGAAAAACAGGTTGTCATCCAATATTGCTGGCACAAGGCTGGAATAGGCCGAATAGATACCAATCCGGGTATTGGTCACCGATTGGTTTTCGGGTATAAATTCGTTTCCTGTGATCGTGCCACCTGAATTGATTGGTACGATTCCATAATCTGTATCCGTGAACAGATTGTTGGCAATCGTAGCAATCGGGCAATTGACCACCCGGACCCCGACACTTGGTTCCACAGAAATGTTTGAACCGGGCTTCAAGATATTTGAAAAACCCGCGTTCCGGATTTCCACGTTTTTGCAAAAGGAGGCTTTGATTCCGTGCCGATGCTTGTCAATGGTCACTTTGTTGGCGGAAGTGCCGATGACTTTAAAATCATTCAAATTTTGCGCGATAATGGCCGCGTAAGATTGTTTGTCGATAATGCTCTGCACTTGCGCAGTTGTCCAGCCCGGCTTGAGGTCATAAGTGCACTTGAAGTGGTTTCCAGCAAATGAGCCTACAAAAGAGTTGGTGCCAATTACCGGAGCGGAGGAGGAACCTTGAAATACGATGCCTTTATAATTGGCATCAAACTCATTGTCCATAACTATTGCAACCGCCGGCAACCTCACATTTATGCCGTTGAGTGCGTCCGAAAGCCGACTGTTGCGGATATCAATGCTGCCACCCTTTTGAACTTGGATGCCTGCCCATAATTTGGCGCATCCTTTAAAAGTTGCATCGTCAACAATCAGTTTTCTGAACAAAAGGATTTCGATGCTGGAACCGGCTTCCATGATCAACGATGCCCCCGGCAGAAAGGAATAGGAAAGCCCCGTATCGATAATGAGCTTGCCATGGATTCGGCGACAACCATCAAGCCCGCCGGGCGGGAGTTTCGGGTTTGGTTCAGCCAAAATTTGAGAGAGATAGTTCACGGATTTTACGTTGTCCCCGATCGTGATAATTCCCCCTTCGCTGCATTCACAGGTCTGGGATTGACCGAAGGTTTGAAAAAAGACCAAAAAGGCCATCATCAAATACTGGCCGACTGGCCGACTGGCCGACTGGCCGATCCCAAAGGTGAAACAAGTTCTTCATGTTGAAAAAAATTTGGTGATGAAAAAAACAGGCGTTCTGCACGACAGGCGAACGACCAGCGAATGTATTTCATATAAAAATAAACAACCAAGCATTGGACGGTTAAAATATCTTTTTTCAAAAATCAAATGCAATCCCCCGACATTTCCCAATTGAGCCCCGCCCCATTTCCCCAAAATTTTTAACCTTCGCCAACCAAAACACAACCCGTCAATTCCCCGCCCTTTTGACCTCTCCGCAGGTTTAATCTTTCCAGAATTTACACAAGTTTTAATCTCATGAACAGCACCTTGAAAAAGCTGCGCCGCACCCTTGCGTCCGCCCGGCTGATGGTTTTTGCCCTGATTTTTTGCGCCGTCGGCCAGCCCGTTTTCGCCCAATGCACGTTTTCGTTGGCCAATTTGCCGCCGTTCACCTTCCCGGCCCTGGCGGGCAATTGCCTATTGCTCAATCAGCAAATAATCGTCCCCAATTTTTCGCCGACAACCTGCACGATGGCCTATATGGTGCCCGGTCTGCCGTTCCAAAATGTGCCGCCCGGCGCGATGAAAGTCACCATTTCGACGCTGCCAGTTGGCACGACGACCATCGTTTGGGCCTTTTTTGATGGGACAAATTATGTGGATTTTCACCCGCAAAATATCCTCGTCACCGACCCGACGCCGCCCAGTTTTTCGGTCTGCCCAAACAATTTTTCGGTCAATTTGAAGCCGAACCGTTGCGATACCATCCTCAATTATGCCGCGCCGCAAGCCTTCGATGCCTGTGGTTTGAACCCGCCCGCGCCCGTTTTGATTTCGGGCCTGACTTCGGGGAGCAAGTTCCCGATTGGGGTGAACCAAATCCTTTTTCGGGCGACCGACAACAGCGGGAACACTGCAAATTGCGCGTTTTCGATCACGGTCAATGATTTCCCGACCCCCGTTTTGCTCTGCCGCGACACGGTGAAAATGTTTTTTGACAACACTTGCGAGACCGTGTTGAAGTCAGGCCAAATCTTGTTCGGCAGCAATTTTGGCTGCCTTACAAAATTTGATGTCAAGATCAAAAAAACGCCGACGGGCGCGTTTGTCCCGCCAAATTTGAACGCCAACGATGCCGGAAAAATCTACACCTATCAACTTCTGAACCCGGCAAACAACCAAACTTGCACGGGCAAAATGATCGTTCGCGACACCACAAGGCCGATTTTGAACTGCGCTATTTTGAAAGACACGGTTTTAACGTTGGGGCAATTGGAGTGCGCGACGCTGCCCAGTTTTTCGCTGCCGACGGTGATCGACAATTGTTCGATCTCGACTTTTTCGGGCGCGCCGATCGGTTTGGGCGCGAACGGAAAATTCACAAAACCTTTCCCGCCCGGCGTGACGACCGAAACGATCACCGCGACCGATGCCTCCGGGAACAAAAAAAGCTGTGCTTTCAAGGTCACCGTCAACCCGTGGCTCGGTCAACAGGCCCTGATTTGCGTTGGCCAGCTCAACCTTTCGCTCGATGCGTCGGGCCAATTGGACATCGGCGCCGACGTGACGCTTTCCGGCAGCGGATATGGTTGCTACGATTATTATCAGGTCCAACTTTTCAGGAACAATGTCTGGTC
>JANOQP010000613.1:0-21547 GCA_031414895.1 Saprospirales bacterium | reverse complement strand
CGATATTTTTTTTGCCGAGCGCGAAAATGAACCGCGAGTAGCTCAAACCCTCTGGACGGACGGCGGCGTTGATACGCGCAATCCAAAGGCGGCGGAAAACGCGCTTTTTGCTCTTGCGGTCACGGAATGCATATCCCCAGCCTTTTTCGAGGACGTTTTTGGCGACCGTGTACACTTTGGAACGGGCACCGATGAAACCGCGGGCGGCTTTCATGATTTTCCGGCGGCGCTCGCGCGTGGCCGGGTTGTTGGTGGAACGTGGCATAATTAAATGGACGTTTTAGTGCAATTTCGGGCTGTTTTTACTTGAAAAAGCAGACTTTGACCGAAATTCTCGTTAAAAAATCTCCCCCCGAATTGTTCGGGAAGAATTGTTCAGCAGGCCAAAAGCCGTTTGATCCGTTTCTCGTCGGCTTGGTGCACCATCGTCGTGCCGACGAGGTGGTTGTGCTGCCGCGCCGAGTGCTTGCGGTTCATGTGGCTCATGTTCGCGTGGCCGCGCTTGACTTTTCCGGAGGCGGTGAGCGAAAAACGCTTCTTTGCCCCGGAGTGGGTCTTCATTTTAGGCATAACGAAATGAAATTTTTGATAATTCTTTAAAAAAGTCCGCAAAAGTAGATTGATTTGGCAGAAATCAATGCGCCCGACAAAAATTCCTCGTTTGGCGAAGTTTTTATTTTCGCTTCCGGCTCTCGGCGGCGGGTTTATTTTCGCCCAAAAAAATTTCCACCATGATTCAACGGATCCAATCCATCTGGCTTGCGCTCGCTTGGCTTTGCCTATCGACCCTCTTTTTTGTGCCAAATTATTTTCTCACGGTCACCCGGAACAGTCCCGACAAGGTCGAAACGGCCAATTTTTTTGCGAACATGGCCGGGCCGGTCATGCTCGCGCTGGCCTCGGTGGCCACGTTCATGTCCATTTTTTTGTTCATGGTCCGCCCGCAACAGGTGAAAATCGCGCGGCTTGCTTTGCTCAACACGTTTTTGTTTATGGTCATTTCGGGGCTGTTGATGTTCGTTGAACTTCAAAAAGAGGCGACCGAAAAAAGCTATGCCTTTAATTGGGCCATTTTCCTCCCGATAACCGCAATGGTCCTCCAAATCTTGGCCATCCGAGCCATCAAATCGGATGAAAACCTCGTTCAATCTGCCGAACGTTTGCGGTAAATATTTTTAGATAAAACATTGACAATGAACAAATTAGGACTCCTTTTGCCACTTGTTTTTTTACTGAAATCACAAACCGTGACGGGCCAAACGGACACGCTTTCGCTCCTTTTTGCGGGCGACATCATGGGTCACGGCCCGATGATCTCGGCGGCAAAACAGGCCGATGGGACGTATAATTATGACCCGTTTTTTGCTTTCGTAAAACCGCTGATCGAGCAGGCCGACCTCGCCATCGGCAACCTCGAACTGACGCTGCCGGGCAAGCCGCCGTACACCGGGTACCCGATGTTCCGCAGCCCCGACGTGCTGGCGGACGCGCTGAAAAACGCCGGTTTCGACATGATCGTCACCTCCAATAACCACTCGAACGACGGCGGCCTTTTGGGCGTGACGCACACGATAGACGTGCTGCGCGAACGCGATTTTATCCAGACCGGGACGTTCAAAAACCAGGAGGACCGCGATATTTTTTACCCGCTGATCGTCTATGTAAAAGGCTTCAAACTCGTTTTTTTGAACTACACCTACGGCACGAACGGCATCCCCGACCACCCGCCGAGCACCGTCAACCGGATGGACACGGCGCAGGTGCGGCGCGATTTTCAGATCGCAAAATCGCTCGCGCCCGATTTTATCATCCCGATCATGCACTGGGGCCTCGAATATCAATTGAAAGCGAACCCCGAGCAAATTTTTTGGGCAAAAAAAATGACCGAATGGGGCGCGGACCTAATCGTCGGAGCGCACCCGCACGTTGTGCAACCAATTGAAAATCAACAAGTTGCGATGTCAGACGGTTCAACAAAAATCATCACGGTTGCTTGGTCGCTTGGCAATTTCATCTCCAACCAAACGGGGCAAAACACCGATGGTGGCATCGTTTTTCGCGCCATTTTGACGAAGGAAAAAGGGGCCGAAAAGGCGCGTTTGGCCGATTCTGGGTACACGCCCGTTTGGCGTTTTATCGAAAAAAAGGCGGGCAGGACAACTTATATCGCCGTCCCGATCACTGATGGATTTGAAAAACCGGAGATGTCGGCTGGCCAAAAAGCGGCGATGGAGAAGTTCCATAATTCCACGAAAAAAAGGTTGGCCGAATCGCGGGAATGGTGAGCTTCTTTCAAAAAAACGACGTTAAAAATCGGTTAATTTCTTTTCCGCAAAAAGCAATCGGAAATCCAAACCGTTTATCCCACTCGTAGATTGATTAACGCAAAAAGTCAAAAACCATGAATCGTTTCATTTCAACAATCATCGCCGGGGCAACCGGTGGCCTCCTGACAGTTGGGGGCGTTTTTCTTTTTCAAAAAAATTCCCAAAAGGCCGAAACCCCGCAAACCGAGCTTTCCCGAAAGGTGAACTTTGGTGAAAACATGGCCGTCGCACCGTTCGATTTTACCCGCGCTGCGAACAAAACAATGCCAGCCGTTGTGCACATCAAAGCCTCGGAAAGCAAAAAAGCCGCCCAACAGCGCAACCAACGGGAGCAGCAGAGCAACCCGTTTTCGTTCTTTTTTGGGCAGGATTTCAACGGCGGTTTTGAAAATTACGGACAACAACGGGCAGGCACCGGCTCGGGCGTGATTTTTTCGACCGATGGTTATATTATTACGAACAACCATGTGGTCGAGTTCGCCGACGAATATGTGGTGACGCTCTACGACAACCGGGAGTTCAAGGCCCGCCTCGTTGGCCGCGACGAACAGACCGACCTTGCCGTTATCAAAATTGACGCTAAAGATTTGACCGCCATTGAACCGGGCAATTCCGACGACGCGCAGGTGGGCGAATGGGTGCTCGCCGTTGGCAACCCGTTTGACCTCACTTCGACCGTGACAGCGGGCATTATTTCCGCAAAAGGCCGCGATATTGATATAATTAAAGGGCAGGGCGCGATCGAATCGTTCATCCAGACTGATGCGGCGGTCAATCCGGGCAATTCCGGCGGTGCGCTCGTGGACCTCGATGGCAAGCTGATCGGGATCAATTCGGCCATTGCAACACAAACCGGCAGTTTTGCGGGCTATGCTTTTGCGATCCCCTCTAAATTTGCCGTGAAAGTTGCCAATGACCTCATCCAATATGGCGAGTTCAAACGTGCGTACCTCGGCGTCGATATTTTCGATCTCGACAGCGAGGCAGCCAAGCAACTCGGCGTTGGTTTTTCACAAGGCGTGGTCATCGAGAAAATCTATGATAAGGGCTCTGCGCAATATGCTGGCCTTCGCCCGAACGATATCATTGTTTCGGTCGAAGGACACCCAATCAAAAATGTGCCGGAGCTTCGGGAGGTTATCGGTCGCGCGAAAAATGGTGACACAATGAACGTGGTCATTTTCAGGAATGGCGACCGGCAGGAAGTCCCTGTCAAATTACGGTCAAGAACGGACGGTTGAGAAAAAAAACAGGATGCAGCGGAAATCTTTTGGCCGCTCATGCGTTTATGGGTTATCAAAAGAATTTGCCCCAAGAATTCCTCGAACACGATAAAAGTTAAAGTTGGTTTTTCGTTTTGTTTTGATGTGTCTGCCTGGCGACTTCGCTGGGCAGACTTTTTTTTGGCAAAAATCAAAAAAAAAGGCAAAAGTAGGGTCGCCCACTTTTGCCTTTTTACTTTAAACTTTTAGCGTAAAAAGCTCAACCTTCCACAACAACCGCCGCTGCCGCCAATTGGTCGGCATAGGCAATCTGCCGATCCACAAGGATGCGGCCGCAATGTTCGCAAGCGATGATTTTTTTGTGGAGACCGGCTTCGAGCTGCATTTGGGGCGGGGTCTTGTTGTAGCAACCGTTGCACGAATCGCGCTCGATTGTAGCGACGGCGATGCCGTTTTTGTACGTCTTGCGGATTTTGTCGTAGGATTTCAAAAGACGCTCGTCGATGCCCTTGCGGCCTTTTTCGCTCTTCTTCTTGAGTTTTTCCTCTTCTTTTTCGGTCTTTTCGATAATGGCAGCAAGTTCCGTTTTCTTCGCGTCCAGGTCTTTTTTGCGGGCCTCGTAACGCGCCTCGGCGACGATGACCTGCTCTTTTTTCATGTCGACCTGTGCTTTGTGCTCGCGGCCGCGCTTTTCGGAAAGCTGGATGTCGAGCTTTGCGAGTTCGATTTCCTTGACGAGGGCATCGTATTCGCGGTTGTTCTTGACCTCCTCGATCTGTTTTTCGTACTTCGCAATCTTGATTTGGGCATCCTTGGCAACGCCCGAAATGCGCGACATTTCCAGTTCGCTTTCTTTGAGCGAGCCTTTCAATTTCGTGATCCGCGTCGAAAGCCCCTCGATTTCGTCTTCGAGGTCGGCAACTTCCATCGGCAGTTCGCCTTTGAGGATCTGGATCTCATCAAGTTGGGAATCGATTTTTTGAAGTTCCCAGATCAAGGTGAGTTTTTCAGCAATCGTGGATTCTTGTGCAGCCATGCTATATTATTGGGTAATTAGATAATTGGTTAATTTGTGAATGGGATAATTCAAATGAGCAAATTCACAAATTATCTCATTTATTTAAAGGTAAAAAACCGGGTTCGTCCGGGTTTTCGTCAAATGGAGCGCGAAGGTAGCAAATTTTTCCGCGCAAAGTTCATATAACAAGTTGATAGTAAATTGTTCGCTCTCAAAATGGCCGATGTCGGCGATGACTATCTGGCCGTCGGCATCAAAAAACTCGTGGTACTTGAAATCGGCTGTCACGAAAATGTCCGCGCCCGCCCGGATGGCGTCGGGCAACAAAAAGCTGCCCGACCCGCCGCAGACCGCCACCCGTATGACCGTTTTTTCGAGCAAGCCCGTGTGCCGGACGATCCCCGTGCGCATTTTTTCTTTGATGAAAAACAAAAAATCGCGCTCCGAAATTGGCGCGGCCAAATCGCCGACGACACCCGCGCCGATATTTTGGTCAAGCCCGCTGGCGAGGTCTATTTTTGGGGACAAAATTTGGAGGTTTGTGAGGCCGAGTTGCCGGGCGATCCGCTCATTGACCCCATTTTGAAGCACGTTGTCCAAATTGGTATGGATGGCATAAATCGCAACATCGTTCCGAATGGCCTCAATTACCGTGCGCTCGACGTAATTTTTTCCATTTATTTTCTTTAAGCCGCGAAATATGATTGGGTGGTGCGCCACGACCATATTGCAGCCGAGCCGAACAGCCTCCTCGATGACCGCCTCCGTGCTGTCGAGGCAAAAAAGTACGCCCGAAATTTCGGTCTGCGGGTTGCCGACGATAAGTCCCGCATTGTCGTAATTTTCCTGCAAATGGAGCGGCGCGGTCTGCTCCAAAAAAGCGGTCAAGTCCCTGATCTTCATGTGTTTTGACTGATTTTCAACCGTTTGATGGCCTCAAAAACCAAGCCCGGCTCGAAGCCCCGACGGATCGCGAGCGCGGCGAGCTTTTGCCAACCGTCCTTTTCATCTTTATAAAGGCCGCATTTTTTCTCCAAAACATCGTCGATTGCCTGCAAATAGGCCTCCTCCTCGATCTCGCCGAGCGCGGCCTCGATGAGCGGCTGTTTGATGGCCCGCATGCCGAGTTCCTGTTTGATGCGGATGCGCCCCCATCCGCTTTGCCGGAACTTTCCGAGCGCGAACATTCGGGCAAACCGGTTGTCGTCCACATAGCCATCGTTTTCGAGGGCCTCAAAAAGTGTGTCGCAAGTGTCACGGTCAAGGGCCAGTTCGCGCATTTTTTGCCGGACCTCCTGCGAACAGCGGTCGCGGAACGCACAAAATTGTTCGAGCTTGACCAAAGCCTCGTCGGCGGTCAAATTTTCCTCGCGCTTCTTTTTTTGAAAAAATCCCATAGGTTCGGCGTGTTTTGGCAAAAATAAAACGGCCCGGTGATCAACCGGGCCGTTTTGGGAATTATCTGAAATATGATTTTTTCGCAATCAATTGAGCGAGAACGATGGGCCATAATGATGGAAAATATTTTCCTTCAATTCCTTCCGCGCAAAAAAGATGCGGCTCTTGACGGTGCCGAGCGGGAGTTCGAGCTCGTCGGCAATTTCCTGATATTTATAGCCGTCGTAGTGCATCAAAAACGGGATTTTTACCGAGTCGTCGAGCCGGGCGATGAAGCCGTTGAGCTCGTCCATGAGGATTTTCGCCTCGGCATTGTTGCCCGTTGCGTGGGTCGCCGAGTTCAGCAAAAACTGGTTTTCGGTGTTGTCGAGGATGGTGTTCGACTTTACTTTTTTCCGGTAATTGTTGATGAAGATGTTCTTCATGATGGTGAAGGTCCAAGCCTTGAAGTTCGTTCCCGGCTGAAATTTCTCCTTGTTTGCGAGTGCGCGAAAGGCGGTTTCTTGGCAAAGGTCTTTTGCGTCTTCGCTGTTTTTGGTGAGGTTATAGGCAAAACCGTGAAGCATTTGGGAAAGCGAAAACAGTTTGCCGTCGAATTCTATGGTGGACATGGTGTGATATTTTTAATGATGCCCAAAGGTATATCGGTGTTCAACAAAATTCAAAATAATGTTAAACAAAATTTCAAAATTTTTTCAACACGAGGCACTACTTTGTTTAAAACGTACGTTTTTGGCCAAAATGATTTATTTTTTCGTTAAAAATTGCTGCGGATGCCCTTTTAATTTTCAAAAAAAATTGAAAATTGAACTCAAAAAAACCTGTTTGGCATCGTAAAAATATCCAGCCCCCGACAAAATGCAGGCCGGATTTGGATGAACGGTCGATAACAATCGCTGAAAAGTCGAATTTGGGGATTGGGCAGCCGGCTGTTGCCCAATTATTTTTGCGCCCGAGCCACGAGCCATGCCGCGACGGCCATGAAGATCAGGTTCGGGGTCCACATCCCGAGGGCCGGGGCGACCGAGCCGCTCGCCGCGAACGAAACCGCAAATTTTGACAACAAGATAAACAACGCCCCGATGCCGATGCCGATGGCGAGGTGCAGGCCCATGCCACCGCGCACTTTCCGGCTCGCGACGGCCACGCCGATGACGGTCAATATTAATATTGTGGCCGCGTCGCAGGTTCGGCGGTGTTTTTCGATCTCGAACTGTTTGTTGGCCACGCCCCGGCTGCGGTCGACGGCGATGGTCTCGTTGAGTTCGGGGGTCGTCAAAAGTTCGTTGGCGTTTTTGTAGCGGATCAAATCGCGCGGGCGGAGGTTTATGGCCGTATCGATCGGGGTGGACTGGCCGAGGAAGATTTTTTCGCGCATCCCGTCAAAATCGCGCCGCGTCCAATAGGTCAGCTGCCATTTTTGTTCCTTCGGCATCCAGCGGGCCTGTTTTGCATCGAGAAGGCTCACGAGGCGGCCGTTTTGGAACTGTTCGAGCCGAAAATCGCGCGCCGAGCTGTCCTCGCGTTGGAAATATTTCATAAAGACCTTCGTCTCCGGCCCGATAAAAAGGTGGAGGTTGGCCGTTTTCACCGCGTCGCAGTTCGCTTTGTCGCGGCATATATAGGTGTGCTCAAATTTGAGCCGCACCTTGTTCATCATCGGGATCAGGAAATGGCCGAACAGCAGGTGCAGCCCGCAAAGCAGCCCGCCCGCCACCAAATAGGGCCGCAGGAGCCGCCGGAACGAGACCCCCGCGTTCAAAATGGAGATGATCTCGGAATTGTAGGCCATCCTGCTGGTGAAAAAAACGACCGAGATGAGCGCGTAAAGTGGCATCAAAAGCCCCGCCATGTGCAGCACGAAACCGGGGTAATATTGGGTCAGGACCTCCCATTTCGTGCAGGGCTGCTCGATGAAGTCCTCCACTTTTTCCGAAAAATCGATCGCGATCACGATCAACGAAAATATCGCCAGCACGAAAAAGAACGTGCCGAGGTATTTTGAGATGATGTAGCGGTCGAGCGTCATGTTGCGGTTTTATTTCGTGTTGAACTGGTTCATGGCCCGGTCGAGGCCGATGGTCCCGAAGGAAATGATCGCGTCGGCGCAGTTTTTCAAAAAGTTCGGCAGCTCGGCGGCCTCGTCCTTGCCCCATTTTCCGAGGACATAATTGACCTGTTTGCCCCTTCCGAACTCCGCGCCGATGCCGAAACGGAGGCGCGGGTAATCGGTCGTGGCCATCAGTTCTTGGATGCTTTTCAGCCCGTTGTGGCCGCCGTTCGAGCCGTTCGGGCGGATCCGGATTTTGCCGAAGGGCAAATTGAGGTCATCCACGACGACCATCAGGTTTTCCATCGGGATTTTTTCTTTTTGGAGCCAATAACGGACGGCCTTGCCGCTCAAGTTCATCCATGTCGAGGGTTTGAGCAAAATGAGCGTCCGGCCTTTCACTTTAATTTCGGCGAGGTCCCCGTGGTGGTCGTTGCGCCATTTCGCGCCATGCTCTTTTGCCAAAAAATCGAGGATCTCGAAACCTATATTGTGGCGCGTGCCATCGTATTCTGCCGACATATTTCCGAGGCCGGCGATGAGGTATTTCATCGTTGGGTCAATTTTTTCGGTTTCGTTTGAGGATTTCGGGAGGCCGAAAAGCCGGGCAAACCAGGTCATTTTTTATTGAAAAATTGAGCGGCAAAATTCAGGCGGTGACTTTAAGTCACCGCCTGAACCTGTCGTCGATTTCAAAAAAAGAAGACCCGACCAGCCAAAACCAATCGAGTCCTCCAATATTCTTCACCAAAAACAGCGGAAAATTATTCGCTGGCCTTTCCGCCATCGAGCAGGTCCTGCCATTCTTTGAGTTCCTCAAATTTGCCCTCGGCTGCATATTGGGCCTGTTTTGGCCATGTGCCTGGGTCGTGCATTTGGTAGCGCGAACCGGCCGCTTCGAGGATTTCCTTCAAACGCTCGACGGCTGTCGTCGAAAGTTCAGCCCAGGTTTTGATCCCGCCCTCGTGGAGCAGGGTCTCGATTTTTGGGCCGATGCCCTCGACGATTTTCAGGTCGTCCTGTTTGATGCCTTTTGGCAGTTTGCCAGCGGCAGGGGCGGCTTTCGCGACCACGGCAACTGGTTCGGCAACGGCCTCAACGACAACCGGGGCTGCCTCGACCTCGACCGATGGGGCCTCGACGACAACAGCTTCGACCACTGGTTCGGCAACGACGACCGGCGCAGCGACCACTTCCTCAACGACCGGGGCAGCAACCACAACTGGTTTTGGCCCGGCCTTCGGTGCTGCGGGCTGCAATTTGACTGCCGCCACTTTCGGAGCGACAACAGCTTTTGGAGCGGCCGCTTTTGGGGCTGGTGCCGGAGCTTGCGCCACCGCTTCTTCGCCCACGGGCCGGATGCTGACCGAGGTTTTGTCGCCACGGTGCTTCGTAAAATAGACGTACCCGTCCACTTTTGCATGGATCGTATGGTCCCGGCCGATGTATGTGTTCTCGCCGATATGGAAACGGGTGCCGCGCTGGCGGACGATGATGCTCCCGGCGTTGGCAGCTTGGCCGCCATAAAGTTTTACGCCGAGGAACTTGGGCTTACTGTCCCGACCGTTGTCGGATGAGCCCGCACCTTTCTTATGTGCCATGACTTTTGTCAGTTTGAATTGTCAAAAAATAGGGAAAAATCGATTGGTTTTCAGCGGTTTCCCAATAAATCAGCTGCGGATCGAGTCGATTTTAATTTGGGTGAATTGCTGCCGGTGGCCATTTTTGACCCGGTAACCTTTGCGCCGTTTTTTCTTGAAAACGATGACTTTGTCGCCTTTGACATGTGTGAGGACGGTTGCGGAGACCGATGCGCCCTGAATGCTGGGCGTGCCGATCATCAAGCGTCCGTCCTGGTCGAGCAGATGAACTTCGTTGAAGCTCATTGCGTCGCCCTCATTGGCTGCCAGCCGGTGGACGAAGATCTGCTGACCTTCCTCAACTTTGAATTGTTGACCGGCGATGGAAACGATTGCGAACATAATTTTGATTGAATTTTGATAATAAAATAGGACCTTTTTTAAAAGGCGGGCAAAAGTAGAAATCCTCGCCGAAAAAACAAGCATTCATTTGAGGTTTTGCCCTTTTTGTCTGATTTTTTGAAAAACAAACCCTGCATTAAAGCCCCAAATCTGCCCGGATCGCCTCGCCAACGCCCGAAAGTTCTTCGTAAAAATCGGCACCATATTGCCGGATGATCGGCTCTTTCAAGAACTCATAAACGGGTACTTTCAGCGATTTCCCGTGGACGCAGGCCGCTGCACAAATGTCCCATTGATGATAATTTAGCGCCTCGAAACCGGTTTCCTCGTTCTTTTCGACCCGGATTGGGTACAAATGGCAAGAAATAGGCTTTTTAAAATCGTGCGCCCCAGCCAAAAAAGCCTGTTCGATCCCGCAGGCCGCCTTTCCCGCCGAGTCGAGCGTCATGTAGGCGCACGGGCCGTTGTCGATGAGCGTCGTGGCCCACGAATTGTCCGATTTTTCGAGCACATATTTTCCCTGCGCCTCGATGGCGGCGATGCCTTTTTCACTCAAAAAAGGCCGGGTTTTTTCAAAAATTGCATCCAAAATGGGCAGTTCCGACCCTTCGAGCGGTGCGCCCGCGTCGCCTTCCCAACAGCACGCGCCCTTGCAGGCATCGAGGTTGCAGACGAAATGTTCCTCGACGATTTCGTCGGAAACGAGTTTGTCCTGAATGATGATCATGTTCAAAAATTTATCGAAAGAGCGGTTTCGGGGCGGCAAATTTCGGCCAATAATTTGTCAGAAAAGAGCCGTTCCCGTTTTTTGAAAAATAAAAAACCGCTCGACCGCGCGAACAACTGCCCGCTGCATTTCTACATTTGAGCCAACAAAAACTGGTTTTAAGATGAAAAAAATGATGTTCTTGATGGTCGCCATGATGGTTTCGGCGGCCGTTTTTGCCCAAAATACTGCGCAAACCCTTTCTGTCGAGACCACCAAATTGGTCGAAAAATATGCGCTCGATGCAGCGCAGACGAAAAAAATGGAAAAAGTGGTGGCCCAAAAAGCCAAAAATATTTCCCAAATTGAGTCTTTGAAAACCAAAAGCCCGGAAAAATACCGCGCCAAAATGCAGGCCATCCTGAACGGCGCACGGGCCAGCGAAGGCCATATCTTGAACACAAAAGCGCAAAAAGAGGCCCACCAAAAAATGCTCGTCGCGATCCGCGAACGCCGTGCGGCAAAGGAAATGGAATTGAAAAAACAGGGCGCCAAAAAGGAGGCCGTAGAACAGGCTTTGCTCGATATCGAGGCCGAATATTAAGTTTTGGGCGGTTTCATCGCCTTAAAATCCTTTGCCTGCAATTGCAAAAAGGCCTCGCCCCGCCACGTTTCCTCCCGGATATTGTAACAAATATGGAGCGGTTCGCCCGATTTCAAAAGCTCCAATTTGCCCGCGAGGTCGAATGCGACACCGTTGAAACGGATATTGTTTTGGCGCAGCGAAAGTTTGAGGTGGCCGCGCCCGAGGTCGCGCGAGCCGCCAGAATCCACGACATTTTTTGTCCAAAAAATAGGGTTTTTGTTGCCGGGCCCGAACGGGGCGAACTCGCGCAGGATTTTCCAAAACTGCGGCGTGATCTGTTCAAAATCGACCTCGGCGCAGACTTCCACGACGGGTTCGACCATCTCCGGGCGGAAATCCTGGGCGACTGTTTCCTCAAATTTTTTGGCAAATTTTTCGACCATTTCAAGTTTGACCTGCATCCCCGCTGCAAAGGCATGGCCGCCAAAGGAGATCATTTCCGGTTCGCATTTTTTCAATGCCTCGTATAGGTCGAACCCGCCGACCGACCGCGCCGAACCGACCGCGCGGCCCTCGCTTTCCGTCAAAATGATCGTCGGGCGGTGAAAAGTCTCGGCGAGCCGCGAAGCGACGATGCCGATAATGCCCTTGTGCCAATCTTTTTGGAACAACACGATGCTTTTTTTCGTCGCCCAACCGGGTTCGGATTGAAAACGGAGCTTGGCATCCTCGGCGGTCTGGCCGTCCACTTCGCGGCGTTTTTTGTTGCGGCCCTCCAAAAAATCGGCCTGCGTTTGCGCCGTCTCACGGTCGGGCGCGAGCATCGCTTTTACCGCTTCTCGGGCATCGCCGAGCCGTCCGGCGGCATTGATAAATGGCCCGATTCCGAACACTAAATCGCTGATGGTCAATGGGATAGACCTGTTTGATTTATTGATAAGTGCGCGGAGACCGGGGCGCGGGGCGGAGTTCATCCGGGCCATCCCGAAGTGCGCGAGGACCCGGTTTTCATCCAAGATCGGGACAATATCGCAACCGATGGACAGCGCGACGAGGTCGAGCAGCGGTTCGAGCGTCTCGAATGGGACCCCCTTTTTTTGGCAAAAACCTTGCGCCAGTTTGAACGCCACGCCGCAGCCGCTCAATTCTTCAAAAGGGTATGTGCAATCCACCCTTTTTGGGTCGAGGATCGCGGCGGCGGCGGGGATTTCGCCCTCCGGCAAATGGTGGTCGCAGACGATAAAATCGATCCCAAAACTGGTGGCCAGATCGATTGCTTCGTGCGCTTTGATGCCACAATCCATCGCGATGACGAGCGCACAGCCGTTTTTTCGGGCATATTTGATGCTTTCGAGACTCACGCCGTAGCCTTCTTTTTGGCGGTCGGGCAGATAGAAATCGAGGTTTTGGGTGAAATTTTGCAGAAAGGAAAACATCATCGCCACGCAGGTCGTCCCGTCCACATCGTAGTCGCCGTAAAGGAGGATTTTTTCGTTGGAATTGATCGCTTTTTCGAGCCTCTCGACCGCCTTGTCCATGTCGGCCATCAAAAACGGGTCGTGCAATTGGTCAAAACTTGGCCGGAAAAACCGCTTTGCGGCGTCAAAACCGGTGATGCCGCGCTGGACGAGGAGGCGACAAAAAACCGGGGCGATGCCCAGCTCTTTTTGCAGTTGGGCCTCCGCAATTTCGTCGGCGGACAGGAGTGTCCAGCGTTTTTGAAGCATAGGATTGTGGGTTTTCTCAAAGCCCGGATTGGGCGGGGCGAATGTAGAATTCTCGCCCGCAAGAAAGACGCTTTTTGAAAAACCGGGTTTTGGGAGGTCGAATATTTACCTTCGCCACCCAAATCGCCAGAAAGCACTAAATCCTTTCTGTGCTGCTCATCCAACATAAAACACCATTTTTTTTCATGAAATTTGCCACAAAAGTCATCCACGCCGGCATCGAGCCAGACCCTTCGACGGGGGCGATCATGACACCCATTTTCCAGACTTCGACCTATGTGCAGGCCGCGCCGGGCGACCACAAGGGCTACGAATACGCCCGCACCCAAAACCCGACCCGTTCCGCGCTCGAAAAAAACCTCGCCGCGCTCGAAAACGCGACCGATGCCATCTGTTTTGCCAGCGGCCTCGCGGCGCAGGATGCGGTGATGAAATTGCTGTCCGTCGGCGACGAAATTGTGGCTTGCAACGACCTTTATGGTGGTTCGTACCGTCAAATGGTGCGCGTTTATGCCCAAATGGGCATCAAAAGCCGCTTCGTGGACATGTACACGGCCCGCAATCTGCGCCGCGAGATCACCAAAAAAACCAAGCTCCTCTGGATCGAAACGCCGACAAACCCGATGCTCAACATCATCGACATCGAGGAAGTGTGCAAAATTGCCCGCGAAAAAGGCGTTATGACGGTCGTGGACAACACGTTTGCGTCGCCCTATTTGCAAAACCCGCTCGACCTCGGCGCGGACATCGTGTTGCACTCGGCGACGAAATATATCGGCGGCCACTCCGATGTCGTGCACGGTTGTTTGATGACAAAAGATGCGGATTTGGCGGCGCGGCTGCGCTTTTTGCAGAACGCGACGGGCGCGGTGCCGGGGCCACAGGACTGTTTTTTGGTTCTGCGCGGCATCAAAACGTTGCATTTGCGGGTCGAGCGGGCCTGCGAAAACGCGGCGAAAGTTGCCCATTTTTTGGCCGCGCACCCGAAGGTCTCGAAGGTCTATTGGCCCGGTTTCAAGACGCACCCGAACCATAAGATCGCCAAAAAACAGATGCGCCTCTTTGGCGGCATGGTCTCGTTCGACCTTCACGCGAACAGTTTTGAGGCGGCAAAAAAAGTGCTTTGCGGCACAGAACTGTTCAGTTTGGCCGAATCGCTCGGCGGCGTCGAATCACTCATCGGCCACCCGGCGAGCATGACCCACGCGAGCATCCCGCGCGAGGAGCGGCTCAAGGTTGGGCTGACGGATTCGCTCGTCCGGCTGTCCGTCGGCATCGAGGACGTGGACGATTTGATTGCGGATTTGGGGCAGGCGTTGGATAAAATTTGATTGGTTTTCTCCGGAAAACAAAAGCCGTTCACCAGTTTTAGATTGGTGGACGGCTTTTTTTAGGGAATTCAAGTTCTGCAGCCAAACAATTTGACCTTCAATTTTTGATGAATTTTGAAGGAATTAGTTCAATTGGGTTTTTGTTGAATTTGTGCAACCGGCTTCCATTCAGCACCTTTTTATGTACCAAACAACCGCTAATAATGCAGGGATGGACATCAAGATGCATTGCGGCACCCTCAATTGCCCTATCGGAAAAATAGCTTGTCCCAGTTGCAAAATTGTTGATTTCGGAGTGTTTCAGCCACGAACTTGCCGTGACATTTGCTTCGACCTCGATTTCGTCCCTTTCCGAGAATTTTTCATCGTCCAAAATGACCATCCCTTTTTTTAGGTGCAACAAAACGTGAGCGATTTCATGTGAAACCGTGAACCAAAAATTGTCCAACCGTTTCAACCTTCCAGTATAAATTATTGTCGGATTGTCACCGTCCCAAAAAGCCGCACCATCCAAATAGGTCTTTGGAAGGTGTGGCAAAACCAAAAAAATGACCCCACAAGCCTCCAATTCGGTCAAAAATAGTTGGATGCCGTTTTCAGGTACTGTAAATTCAGCAACTTTAAGGGCAAGTGTTTCCAGTTTTTCTTTATTAAAACTTGGTAAGGCAATTTCAGAAGAAAGGTTTTTTGCCCTTTGAAACCATGCCGAAGCCGCGTAATAATTATAGGCCTCATAAGCCGATGATTTCCGAAAAAGGGGTATGCTCTGCTTTGATAAGGATTGAAAATTTAAGTTGCTTGTCTTTAAGAAACTACAAATCGATTCTTTAAGGCTGTTCAAATCGCCCAATTGGGTTATCCAATTCCGTTTGGACATTTCCTTAATCGGAAAATAAGTGAATATCTCTTTTTTTTGCTCAATTTCGGAAGGGGAATCGGTTTCCGGTTTTTGTCGAAGTCGGTATTCGGTGTCCAAGTTTACCCAAAATTGGGTTGATGTATCAAATACATCTCCAAGCAAATTGGCCATCTCAAAGGAAATCGGTTGTTTATTGGCTATGATTTGATTGATATGCTTTGGAGAAAAGTCCATGACGTTGGAAAGGTCGCCTTGTGTCCAACCTTTCATCTCCAACATTTCGCTAATATGGTAGCCTGGGCCAAGGTTCAACGCAGGCCTCAAAGTGCGGGTGGATTGGAATTGGTTTGGTTCAGTCGCCATAATGGTTGGAAAGTTCAAAGATGTAAAATTTGCCGACCGTCCTTTCGTCATCCAACCACTCTACTCGCATTTCAAGACGGTATTTTTCGTCGAGTCGCATTGAAAAGTGCTCCCCATATTCTTTGAAATGAAATGGATGCCGACGTAATGCGGCGACATTGGGATGTGCCTCTAATGCTTCAATCCTCGCTATGAATTTTTCATAGATTTTTGATTGAATTGGGTAGCTTTTCGTCCTGCCGTTTTCGTAAAGTTCAGTCAGTTTTTGGGATAAAAAAACCTCCATTTCTCACATTTTGATGAACAGAAAAATTTGCAATCGCCTTTCCATGTTTCGCTGTCATTGAGAGTAAAATGTTGCCTTGGGGCACAAAGGTACACCCTTATTTTAAAATGCAAAAATCGAAAATTACCTTTTTTGTAAAAATCGAATATTAGATTTTGGGCGTTATTCGAAAAGCTGTGCCAACTCAATCCCATACCGCTCCATAAAATCCAAATACCGCCCGTCCCTTCTCAAAACCCCCGCGCAGCCCAGCACGACGACGTGTTCCCGCGCCCGTGTGAGCGCGACGTTCAGCTTCCTGTCCACGCCCTCCGCATTGACCGAAACGAGGCTTTCGAGCTGCGAAACCTGGTTGACCGAGAGCGATAAAATGATGATGTCGCGCGCCCCGCCCTGATACCTTTCCACCGTGTCGATGGTCAAATCGGAGGATTTTAGCCCGGTTTTCGGTTCGTTTTCATCAAAAACAGAGGCGATTTGGGCAATTTGTGCCCGCCATGGCGTGATGATACCGAGACTGCCGTGGTGCCAAGCACGGCCAGTTTCCTCCATTTTTTCTTTAAAAAAATGCGCGATCTCGACCGCCAGTTTCGCCTCGAACTGATTGGTTTTCCCCGTCAAACTCGCCTCATCGGGCGGGGTCGGGATGAAAACGACGCGCTTTTCGAGCAAAGCCCCCCCCAGCCCCCCCAGAAGGGGGGAGGGCCACACCCGCGAGATAGAACTGTCCTTTTCTGCAACCGGGAAATCATTGGGCGATGTCGTGGACGAAGATGCGTGGGATTGCGGCTCCCCCCCTCCGGGGGGGGTGGGGGGGGCTGAAATGAACGGTTCGTCACTAGTCTGCGCCCGGTTGCCGGGCAATGTTTTGAGCATCCCCCCATAAAAATGCCTGTTCGGAAAATCCATAATGTCCGCGTGCATCCTTCCCTGATGGCTCAATTTGTCGAACGCCCAATGCCAATTTTCGGCCTGCGATTGCCGAAAAAGCCGCTCAAAAAGCGAGTCCCGCAGGTCGGTCAGCCCGATTTTTTGCAGATCCGGGTCGTCCACGATGGCTGTCCGCGCGTTTTGGGAGGACACGGCGGGCAATTGTTTATGGTCGCCGATGAGCGTGAAATGTTCAAAACGGGTCAAAAGCCCGAGCAATCCCGGCTCCAAAATTTGCGAAGCCTCGTCAATAATGAGCCGGTTGAATTTTTTCAAATTCAGCAATTCCGCCTGCCCCGTGAACGACGCGACCGTGCCGACAAAAATCCGGTGCGCCGCCAAAATTTCGATGATTTCGCGCCGCTTCGTAGCAGCCGAGATCTTCGATTTTAGGAGTTTTTCTCGATAGTTTTTGCCCGTCGAATGTTTCGAACCGATGCGGACATAACCCGTCGCGGCCGCCTCACCAACCGATTCGATGGCCTCGCAGATTTCATCGACAGCACGG
The DNA here is from genome assembly GCA_031414895.1 of Saprospirales bacterium. GTDB lineage: Bacteria > Bacteroidota > Bacteroidia > Chitinophagales > Saprospiraceae > JANOQP01. The sequence continues at coordinate 4,253 of JANOQP010000613.1, read as the reverse complement.
TTCGTGTAGGCCAAAAGAAGCAGATTTTCGTCCGTTTTTTCAAAAAAATGGGCCACGATCTCGCGGAGCATGACGCTCGTTTTGCCCGTTCCGGGTGGCCCCCAGAGGAGGAAATAGTCGCGGCTCTCGATGATTTTTGTGAAAATGCGCGACTGTTCGCTGGTCAATCGAGGGCTATTGAGGGGGTGACTTGAAGTCACCCCCTCAATTTTCGGGGCTTTTGAAAGGTCAAATTCAATCGTTTCGCCGACCTGAACCGGGGACAAAATTTCACCAAGATCAGTCGCCGCCAAATTCATTTCCGGCGGGCGACGAGCCAGTAAAAGGTCGCGCGTTTTTTTCGGTGAAACAGCCCACTCGACCAAACTTTTGTACGAAGCCGTGAACCCGTTGTCCATCATGTCATGCTCCAAGTTCCAAAAAACGGCCTCGCCAAACGCGGCGGGATTGGACTGTTTTCCTCGCAAACTGACGCGCACCGAGCCGCCTTCGAGCGACGTGATGGTGCATTTTATGACCTGCGAATCGAGGACAGAATCGCCCGCCTCGCGCCACGGCCAGAGGACGGCGATATCGCCCGTGCGGAAATTGGCGAGGCGGTTCGTGCGCTCCGTTTTTTGGAAAATCAAAAATGGCTCTTGTTCAAATGCTTGATTATCAACGAGTTGGAGGTGCGACAGGATTTCAAAGGCATCGTTTTTGGCATCAATCCCGTGCAGCCAAAGGGCGGCGTGGCCGTTCAAACGCTCCGAATCGGGCGTCCCGATTTTCGCCAAAAACTGTTCGCGGGCGATAAAACCGGCGAACGAGTTGAAATATTTCCGCTCGGTGTCGTCGAGGTTTTCGAGCGTTTTTGCAAAAAGCTCAAAATCGCGGGCGACGAATCCCGTCCCCGTTTTGCCCTTTATTTTTTGAAAGATCGGCGCGGCCAAACTGCCCGGCATGATGGCCGCGAGCGACCGTTCGATGCCGACCAATTGGTTGCGAACCTGCACCGCTTCGAGCTGTTGGGCCTGCACGACGGGCGCGAATTTGAGCGGCTCGATGTCTGCCGATGAGTACAAAATGAAGTTGGCGGGCGTGAGTTTTTTGCGGAAAACGGATTTCACCAAAAGGTCATACAATAAGGTCTGGATGAAATGCGACACGCCGATGCCATAGCTGTTCGGCGCGAAGGCCTTGCCCGATTTCAGTTCGACGATGGCGGGCTGCGCAGGGTTTTTGCAAAAAACGTCGAGGCGGCCCTGCAAACCGTGCGTTTCCGAAAAAAAACTGGGCTCCAAAAGGCAATCCTCCGCTGTGATTCCCTGCACCGCGAAGCCCGTCGTGACCATGTTTTTGAGGTTGACGAAATGTTTTTGTGCCTTGCCGTTGAGGTCTTTCACGGTCTGGTCGTCGAGCTGCGAAAAAACGAGCGGGTCGAGCAAAAACGCCTGCCGAATCAGCACCGGAAAGGCCGATTCCGGGTTGTGCATCAGCTCGTCGAGGAAAAAATTGGCGATGTTCCCGAGCAAAATGGCGGGCGTTTTTTCATACGGCAGGAATTTTTTCACCAAAAAATGCAGCGGTTCCGCTCCCGTCAAACTGAACGTTTCGGAGACCGCCGACACGTCCATCAGCAGGTCCGGCTCGATGACGAAGGCCCGCGGGCGGTAATTTCCAGCGCGGTCAATATCGACCTCCAACAGGTTGAGCGTGACCGGGAAACCGATTTGGGAACGGATGGTTTCGATGGTCGGCTGGAACGAATCGTTGCGGTCGGGGAGGTTGTAGAGGACGCGGATCTTGTGGTTTTCGGCGGCCTCGTCGCGGCAAATAAGGGCCTCGTTTTCGGGGTCGTCTTCGAGCGCGATGACGCGAATTTTTTCCTTAAAATCCCAAGTTTCGGGTTTTTGAAAAGAAAAATCGGGCGTTTTCGCCAAAATATCAATCAATTCCGATGGAAATGCCGAACCGCTCAAAACCAAAACCGACTCGGCGACGGCGCGGATGCCGAGGTTTTTTTGGACGGAAATCGGCGTTTTCGACTTGCCAGTTTTCCAGCTTTGTTCGACCGCCCGGCGGAAAGTATGCACCAACCGGAGCACCTCTTCCGACATCGAAAAGCGGTGGCCGGCATAACTTATCCGCGCAAAAAGGGTGCTGAAAAAGAAGTTTTCCGCCTTCGTCGCCGTCGAAAAAATTTTCGCCAACAGGTCGTACAAAGCCCGGGTTTGCCCCGATTCGTCAAGTTGGGGATGGGCGGAAATTTTTTGGATTTCGCGGTAAAAAAGGCGCGCGAGTTCTTGGTCCATCATTTTTTAAAATCAGGGGGCGAAAATAAATCTCAAAAAGCAACTTGATTTCAAACCCCAAGTTCAACCCAATAACCATCGCCCAAAAACAACCCGAACGCCCTGATTTTTTGGGCAAACTGTTGTTTTTCCATCGCTTTTTTTAGGAAAAAAAGGCCGGGCGCAATCTCGGCGACGCGGTTTTTGGTCAATTTCCCGCCCATCGTAAGGCCGGCAAACTGAAATATAAAGAGCTCCCCGTTTTCCTCGAAAATCATGTCCGCACTGCCCTCGAACAGCCTTTTTTCAAAAAAATGTCGCATGGGAACGGCTCTTTCCAACCTGTTTTTTGGGTCAAAAAAAGGCCGGTACGACCACCAAGAATCGGCCTGTGCGACGAGCATTTCAGCGGCCAAGTTTTCGCGGCAGCCATGCAATTTTATCAAACGGTCGGCCATCGCGACACGCGTTTTTTCGGGAAAATCGGGGCAGTCAGCGTGGAAAAATTCCTGCAAGACGGTCATGCTAGGCACGGTCTCGTCGGGCGTTTTTTTCCACAAAATGGGGCTGCCCCAAAAGTTCGGCTGGCCAATATTTGGCTGCCAATTGTAGGGCGTGTCTTTCGACGGCTCGATGCGCAGCGGGCGGAAACTGCCCCGCCCAAAACTTTCCATCACGAAAGGGAAAGCGGGTTCATCGGTCGCTTTTTCGCCAAATTCCTTTCCAAAATAGACGGTTTCGATGGTTTTTTCCAAAATTTGGCCCGCCCACTCGAACGGTGTTTCCGGGCTGTTCGGGTCCAAAGTGGGCCTGTCCTCGATGCCCTGGTGAAAGACCCGGTTGAGCCAAAGGGTTGGTTTCGAGGAGGTCGGGAAGATCAAAAAATCGCGCGCGCGTGTCAATCCAACATACAGCAAACGCGCCTCTTCGGCGAGCGCGGAACGGGTCGCGGCGGCAAATTCATCGCTCAATTCGACGGCCTCGTTGAGCCGCGTGCCCTTCAATTGTTGCCCGTACGGATTGACCCAAAAACGGAGCCAGCGGTTGCCCAAAATATCGTCGAGCGAAACCTCCGGCGATTCCGCGACGAGGCCCGCACCCCAAATCGACTCGCGCAATTTGCCCTCCAAACCGTGGCAAATGACGACCGGGAATTCCAGCCCCTTGCTTTTGTGGTAGGTCATCACACGGACGGTGTCGGGCGACTCGCCGCTGCCCTGTTCATCGTTGCGGGCGCGCTCCAGTTTGTCGAGGTAAAGCAGGAAACCGCCGAGCGAAGCTCCCGCGTGGAGGCGGTGGCAATTTTCTTCATATTTTATCGCCATGCGGCGCATAATGTCCACATTGTCAAGCCTTTGCGTCGCATTTCCCCATGTTGCGATGAGGCGGGCAAGGTCAAGTTCGGCGAGCAAAAAGTCCAAGATTTCGGCACTCGACAGCTCGGCGGTGCGGGGCCGCAGCTCGTTTATTTTTTGGATGAACCAGTTTTCGGACGACCAGCGGGCATAGTTTTTCTGCCCGGAAATGGCCGCTTCGACCTCGTCGATGTCCTGTTTTTCCAAAAAATCGAGCCGGTCGGCGATGATCGCTTCGAGCGTTTGGCCCTCGCCGAGCGTCAAGATTTCGGCGATGGCGAGCGCGTCGTGGCTGTTGAGGGCAAATTTGAGGCAGGCCAAGATCAGCTTCGCCTCGGTCGTTTCGAGAAGCCCGGCGCGAGCGATTGCGGCCTTCAAACCGGCCCGATGGAGCGATTCGGCGATGTCGTTGCAGGCAAAATTGGAGCGGCAAAGGATGGCGACATCGCCGGGGCGGGCGGGGCGCGGGGCTTTTTCGCCCTTCGGCAAGACTATCGGCCCGCGCTCGAGCCAAGTGGCCAAATGGCTGCCGATGCAGTTTTCAAACCACGGTTTTCCGGGCGTTTTGTTGTTGTCGATCTCGTTCAAAAAATGCCATTGGATGAGCGGGTTCAGCCCCCCCCAG